>JAUZRO010000278.1 GCA_030950465.1 Candidatus Altimarinota bacterium
AAGAAAAAAAAGCACTTTTTCAAAAGTGCTTGATAGTAACGAAATTTTGTGGGTACTCTTATAATTTAATTAATTGTGAATATTGTATAATGAGTTTTCATTGTACAGATTGTTTTTGATGTATTTGATTAAAAAATAAGCAATATTGTATTTTTAATAAACAATATACAAAAGAAAATTATTTTATAGAAAAAGAAAAAATAATTAAAAAAATGTCTATTCCCCACCTTGATAAGGAGGGGTTAGGGGTGGTAGAATATTGAGAATTTTTCCCAGCTAAATTACCTCCATACTGATACAATGAATCAATTGCAAATGAATATTATCCATTATATGAAACAGAAATTAAAAATTCTGGATTTAAATATAAACAAGAAGAAGATAAAGTAATTTATAGTTGAGAAAAAAATAAATTAGAAAATGATATAAAAAATGTTTCTTCTGATATTCTAAAGAAAATACTAACTTGTAAAACTTGTGATAAAAATTATAGATTAGTTGAACCTGAATTACTTTTTTATAAAGAAAAAAATATTCCTCTTCCAGAAAAATGCTCAAGTTGTAGACATTTAGAAAGAACAGAATTAAGAAATCCTAGAAAGTTATTTGATAGAAAGTGTGATAAATGTGAAATTGATATAAAAACCACTTATAATACTGATAGGGAAGAGATAGTGATATGTGAAGAATGTTATCAGAAAGAAATTTCTATCATTCAATAAGTTCAAGATTATTTATGAGAAAAATTAAATTCACTTACTTTTAATCCAAGTTTTGTATATAGAATTGACAGAGATACAAGCTGAATTTTAATGATTGCTAAGAAAAAAGATATGCAAGATTTTTGAGAAAAAATAAAAATAATTTGCAAAAAGATATAAAAAATAAATAATGAATTTATATATTTTTTTATTAATTAAAAATGCAAGAAAACAGATTATATTTAGCTATATTACATTCCCTTTGAATTAGTCATAAAAAGTTTTATAAAATTTTTGAACAAACTTTATTTGAAAATAATACAAATTATAAAGAGTTTTATGAAAAATTAAATTCTGATGTTTTAATGAATTATTGATTTAAAACAGAAGAAATTAATAATATTTTAAAAAGAAAGAAAAATTTAAAAGTTAATTTTATTAAAAATAAGTTAGAAGAAAGGTCTGTTGAAATAATAATTAATTATGAAGATGACTTTCCAGAAGAATTAAAAAATATTCCAAATATTCCATATTTAATTTATGTAAGATGACAAATACCATCTTGACCAAAAATAGCTGTAGTTGGTTCAAGAAATATTACTAGTTATTGAAAAAAAGTAATTTTGAATTTAATTCCAAATATTTCAAAATATTTTATAATACTTTCAGGTTGAGCTTATTGAGTAGATACTGAAGCACATTTAGAAACTCTAAAATCTTGAAATAAAACAATTGCAGTAATATGAACTTCAATTTCAGAAGATTATCCTACATGAAATAAAAAAATGTATGATAATATAGTAGAAAAGTCTTGAGCTATAATTTCTATTTTTGCAATAGGAATTCCTTGAAATTCTTATAATTTTCCTATTAGAAATGAAATAGTAGTAGGTTTATCTTCTGGTGTAGTAGTTATTGAGGCTAGAGAAAAATCAGGTAGTTTAATAACTTCAAAATTAGCTCTTGATTTATGAAAAGAGTTATTTGCTGTTCCTTGAGAAGTTTTTAAATTAAATTCTGTTTGATGTAATAATTTAATTAAAAATTGAGAAGCAAAATTAGTAAATTGATCTATTGATATTTTAGAAGAATATAATTTTTCTAATAATAAAAAAAGAGATAATAATCTTGAAAGAATAAAACCAGAGTTTTCTGATGAATTAGAAGAAAAAATTTATAATGCCTTACTTTTAGAATCTTATACAAATGATGAATTAGTTAAAAAATTTAATCTTGATATTTCTATAATAAGTTTTAAACTATCTATGTTAGAAATTAATTGATTAATTAAAAAAACTTTATGATGAAAATTTGAAATAAAATAAAATTAGATAATTATCATCATAATTATAGACTAAATAAATATAATAATAATTCTGAAAAACATGAATTTGACAGAGAATTAAGGTTATTAAATTTAGAATTATTAGAAAAAATAGAATTAAATTTTAAAAAATATTTAATTAATTTTTTTGAGGAAAATTGATGAGTAAAAAATAAAGAATTATATATATCAAAATATTTAGAAATTACTTTAGAATTTATTATAAATAAAGAAGATAATTTTAAAAATTATGATAATGATGTAAAAAAAGATTTATTATTAAATGGTAATATATCAGTTTTTATATTTATTGGAAAATTAATTTTTTGAGAAGTAAATAAATTATTTAGAGCACTCAATATTAAGTATAAAAAAAATATTGCAAGAAATTATTGAATAAATGTTTTTATTTTTTCAAGTTGGATTTATTGATTAAAATACTTAAGAAATTTATGTTCACATTCTGAAAATATTTTTAATAGAAAAATGGTTTATGAATTAGAGTGATTAGAAATTGTTAATAATTTTGAAGTTAATAATTCCTATATTGCTTATTTTTTAGTACTATCATTATTTGAAAAAAATATATTATTTACTAATTTATGGCAAGAAAAAATACTAAAATTATTAGAAAATAATAAAATTAGTATTGATGAAATATCTTTAAATAAAAAAATGGCTCCCCCAGTCAGCATGAAATCAGAGGCGTGGGAAGCACTAATAAATAGATTATATAAGAAAATGGTAAAAAAGTCAAATGTTTTTTTAGAAAAAAAGAACAAGTTTAATATAATTTTAGCTCTTGATGAAAAAAATGGTCTCTGAAAAGACTGAGATTTAGCTTGGAGAATTAGGGAAGATATGAAATATTTTGCTAAAATTTCTATATGAGACAAAAAAAATGCTGTAATAATGTGAAGAAAAACATGGAATTCTATTCCTGAAAAATATAGACCTCTTCCAGATAGAAAAAATTGTATTCTTAGTAGAGACACATTGCATGTGTCTTTAAAAAATAATGAATTAAGTAATAAAAGACACATACAATGTGCCTCTACAGAAAATAAAGAAATATATTTTTCAGATTTTGATGAGGCAGTAAAAAAAATATCTCAAGATATAAATATTTCAGAAATATTTATAATGTGATGAGCACAAATTTATAACTTAGCTCTAAAAAGTGATAATTTACAAAAAATATATTTAACGAGAATTAAATGAGATTTTGATTGTGATGTTTTTGTAGATTTAGATTTAGAAAAATTTGAATTATTAGAAAATAGTGAATGGAAAAAAACTAAAAAATGAGTTGAATTTAGGTTTGAAGTTTATAAAAGAAAATAAAAATCTTATTTTCTCTTTTTTTTTTTCTTGACTTAATTTTAAAAAATATATAATAGAATGTATTACTTAGATAATACATATAAATAATGAAGAAAGATTTAGAAAAAATTATAAATATTCTCTGGTGATTAAATAATAAAGATAGAGGAGATTTTTTAAAAGTGTTATTTACAGAAAGGGAGATAAAAGAATTTTCTAATAGAATTGAAATTTTGACTGATTTAAAAAATTGAGAAACTCAGAGAGTAATATCTAAAAAATTATGAATTTCAGTTACAACAGTAACAAGGTGAAATAAACATTATCAAAAAAATAAAGAATTAATTGATAAATATTTAATATAATACATATGAACATACTACAAAAAATTATAGAAAATAAAAAAGAAGAGTTAGAAAATAATAAATCTAATTGAAAAAACTTTAAAAAAATATTTGCTAAAAAAGATGCTAATATTATTTGAGAAATTAAAATAGCTAGTCCAAAGTTTGATTATTCTAATGAAATAAATTTAGAAGAAGTTTTTAAATTTTATTGAGAAAATAAAGATATGAAAGCTATATCTAACTTAATAGATGAAAAATATTTTTCTTGAGATATATTAAGATGAAAAAATATTAAACAAAAATATAATAAACCAATATTTTTCAAAGAATTTATAATTTCTAAAACTCAAATAGATTGAGCTAATTATTTTTGATATGATGCTATTTTATTATTAGAAAGAGTATTATCAGAAAAAGAAATTATAGATTTTAGTGATTATGCTATACAAAAAAATATTTTTCCAATAATTGAAATTGATACAGAAAAGTGATTAGAAAAAGTTTTAAATCTTCCCCTCCTTACAAAGGATGGGCTAGGGGAAGGCTTTTGAATTGCAATAAATTGTAGAAATTTATGAACTATGGAATTAGATAGAAAAAAACATTTTTCAATAATTAAAAATTATGAAAAATTTTTAGAAAATAAATTAGTTTTTGCATTTTCTTGAATAGATAATTTAGAACAAATTAAAGAATATAAAAATAAATTTAATGGAGTATTAGTAGGAAGCTATTTTATGAATAAATTAAAAAACAAATAATGTTAAATTTTATAAAAAGAATAATAAATAATCCTGAAAATTTTTCAGAAGATGAAAAATATGAAATGCTTTTAGAAGTTGCTGATAAAAAACTAGAAGCTGAAGAATTAGCTAAAATAATTAGATTTATAAAATCTAAACAGACTATAAAAATTGACTTACCTAATGCAATTGATATTGCTTGAACTGGTTGAAGTGGTTTACCTAGAATAAATACTTCAACACTATGTTGTCTTAAATTAGCTAAATTATGAATAAAAATTGCAAAACATTGAAATAATGCAAGTAGTTGAAGATTTTGAAGTTTTGATTTAATAGAAACTCTAAAATATACTATACCTGAAAGTAAAGAAGAAATATTAGAAGAAGTTGATAAAAATAATGTTGCTTTTTTACACGCTAAAAAGTTATATCCATTTTTTAAGCATTTTGCAGGAGTTAGAAAAAGGTATGCAAAACCAACTATTTTTAATATAATTTGACCATTATTAAATCCTGCAAATACAGATTTTCAAATTATTGGTTGTAGTTTTGAAGATAAAATGGAATTAATGATTGAAACTTGTAAAATATTATGAAGGAAAAATGTTTTAGTTGTAAGATGAGAAGATTGACTTGATGAAATTACTTTGTCTTGAAAAACTAAAGTATTTGAATTAAGTCCTCGTCCAGCTTTTCCTGATGAAATATGAGTAATAAGTGAGTATTTAATAACTCCTGAAGATTTTTGATTTCAAACTTGTAAAAGTTCTGAAATATTTGCTGAAGAAATTGATGAAAAAATAGAAATAGCAAAAAAGATTATAAATTTTGAAAATGTTTGAAAATTTACTAAATTAGTAGATTTAAACGTAAAAGTTGCTTTAAAACTAATGTGAAAATAATTATGAAATTATTAAAAACTTGTTGAATAAGATCAAAATTAGAAAACTATAATAATATAGATATGTTATGATTTAATTTTATTGAATCTTCAAAAAGGTATATCTCTCCAGAAAAAGCAGAGTTAATTGAAACTCCTTTTTCTACTTTGAGAGTTTGAGTTTTTTGAAAACCCTCACCCCAGCCCTCTCCCTTAAAGGGAGAGGGAGTTAAATGGAAAGATATAACTAAATCAGATTTAGTTGATATAATTATGATAGCAAAAAAAACAAAAATGAATGCAATTCAAATTCATTGAAATTGTGATTTTGCTTATTTAAAGTTATATAATTATTTAGTAATTCAGTCAATCCCCCTATCCCAGCCTTTTCCCCCAAGGGAGAACGTAGCAGAACAAAATATAGATTTTTATATTATAGATTGAAAAAATCCTTGAAGTGGGGAAGGATATAATTATTGAGAAATTAATAATTTAAATATAGAAAAAAAATTTTTAGTTGCTGGTTGAATAAGTGAAAAAAATATTTGAGAAATTTTTGAAATTTTCAAAGATAATCAATATTTCTGTGGAGTTGATATTGCTAGTTGAGTTGATAATTGAGATAATATTTGTTTAGAAAAAGTTGAATATATAGTTAATTTAATAAAATAAAAAAAGTGAGAGAAATATATAATAAACCATTTGTTGTATCTAAAAAAAAGTGAGAAACTTTTATAAAATATTTTTCTTGAGAAGTTAGAAAATATGATTTACTTGAAGAAATAAGTGATAAAGAAGAACAAATTTTTGTTGTTCCATTTAGCCAGGCAAAAGAAAGATGATTTAAAATAGAGATTACAGGCATGCATTCTTTACAAGAAAAAGAAAAAATTATTTCTATAATATGTGAAGAAAAAAAAGAATTTAGTTTTTCAGATTTTGAAAAAACTTTTGAAGAAAAAGAAAGTATATTAAATTGAAATTTAAAAGAACATTTCTCACAGACTGAATATGAAGAACTTGTTAAAAACATTATAGAAAAAGAAATTTGAAATTGAGAATGAGCAAATTTTTTAGTTGCTCAAAAAATTGAATGAAAAATAAAAGATTTTGATATAGAGGTTTGATTATCAATTTTCAAAAGATTATTACAGTGAGATTATTGAACTTATTTACATTTTATATTTTTTGATTGAGAAAAATTATTTATTTGAGCAAGTCCAGAAAGAAATGTTAGTATTGAAAAAATATCAGGGCAATCACAAGGGATTGCCCCTACAAATTTGGTTAGAATGAATCCTATTTCTGGAACATTTAAGAAAAATTGATATAAAAATTATTTAGATTTCAAAAAAGATTTTATAGAATTTTTACAAGACCAAAAAGAAATAGATGAACTTTTTATGGCAACTGATGAAGAATTAAAAATGATGAGTCAAATTTGTTCAAGTTGATGAATGATAGTAGGTCCAATTTTAAAAGAAATGGCTCATTTAATCCATACAGAATATTTATTATCTTGAAAATCAAATTTATCAAAAATTGATATTTTAAGAAAATCAATGTGGGCAAGTACCGTAATTTGAAGCCCAATTGAATCAGCTTTTAGAGTAGTTGTAAAGTATGAAAAATTCTCAAGAAAATATTATGCTTGAGCAATTTGTCATATTACTGAGAATTCACTAGATTCAGCAATTATGATAAGAACTTTACAATTAGATATTAGTTGAAATCTAGAAATTTATGTTGGAGCAAGTTTAGTAAAAGATTCAAGTCCAACAAGTGAATATGAAGAGCTGAAAATAAAAATGAAATGAGTTTTAAATGCAATAAGTCCATGTAGAGATGTAGCATTGCTACATCTTTACAAAAAAAAATCTTTTTTAGAAGATTATTATCTTGATGATGAAGTTCAAGAATTAGTTCAAAAAAGAAATTGAAATCTTAGTAAAACTTGGTTTTTTAAACAAGACCACCCCCAACCCTTCCTTAATAAGGAAGGGGAGAAAATAAGTTGTTTAATAGTAAATAATGAAGATGATTTTACTAATATGCTAGCTCATTTATTACAATTACTTTGATTAGAAGTTGAAATCAAAAGATTTGATGAAATTATTCTTTCTCCCTTGGGGGGAAAGTACCCGAAGGGGGATAGGGGGATTAATAATTATGACATCACATTAATTTGACCATGACCTTGAAACCCAACAGAAAATACTGAAAAAAATAAAATAAATCTAGAAATAATTAATTATTTAAAACAAAATAATAAAAAATATTTCTGAATATGTTTATGACATCAATTAATTTGTAGAAGTGAAAAAATAGAACTAAAGAAAAAAGAAATTCCAACTCAATGAGAACAAATAGAAATAGATTTATTCTGAAAAAAAGAAAAAGTAGCTTTTTATAATACTTTTACTTGAATTAATAAAAATTGAGAAGAAATAAATTCTCTACAATCTAATAACTATTTTTCTTTTCAGTTTCACCCAGAAAGTATTTTAACTCAAAATTGACTAGAAATTTTGAGGAGAAGTTTGAAAGAATTGATTAATTAATTTTTTGATTATTATATGAAATATTATATAATAGGCTAAATAATAATAAAATATTATAAAAAATGCTTGAAAAAATAGATTTAAGAGAAAGTATAAATTGGAAATATTTAATTTTAAAGTTTTTAAATAATAGAGAAATTTCTACTAAAAATTCTTGAGATTGGAAAAAATTGTTAAAATATAAAAAAGAAATTAAAGCATATTTTGGAGTTATAAACTATGATTTAAAAATTCATGAAGCTGATTGATTTGCTTATTTAGAAGAATTAGAAGAGGATGGAGAGAATATTGACACTCTTTCAAAGAAACAAAAAATGTCTTTTTTAGTTTCTTTATTTTTGGTTCTTTTAAGAGAATTTATCTATAAAAAAGAAGCTGAGGATTTTTTGAATTTTTCATGGTTGATTAGTTATGTTGAGTTAAAAGATTTAGTTTTTTCATATTTACAAGAAAAATTTAAAAATGATGATAAAAAAATAGAAAGAGAATATAGAACTACAATAGAAAAATTAAAAAAAATGTGAATTTTAAGTGATTTTTGAGAAAATTTTAAAATAAATAAAATTTTAAAAATAAAAATGTCTAGTTCTAAAATGGAAGAGTTTTTAGAGAATTTAAAAAAATAATAAAATAAAAAAATATGTCTTGATTTTATCTTAAAAAATTTGAATTATTTAATTGGTGAACTTTTGATTCTAAAGTTGAAACCTTTTTTTTGAATGATGATATTAATATTATTTCTGGTTCAAATTGAAGCTGAAAAACTACAGTTGTGGATGCTTTAGTCTCTTTATTAGTACCTAATAACCAGAGAAAATATAATCTTTCAGCAAGTGATTCTTGAAAGAAAAAAGCAAGAAATGAGGAAACTTATGTTAGATGAGCATATAAAAATAGTGAAACATGAGAATGAATAAAAACAGTTTTTTTTAAGGTGAAATCAAAAAGGTGTTTCAACTTATTCAGTTATTTTAGCCTATTTTAAAGAAGAAAAAACTTGAGAAAAAATCACTTTGGCTACTTTTTTTAGAACAACATTAAGTAATAAAATAGATAAATTCTATGTGGTTGCAAAGCAAGAATTATTTATCCAAAATGATTTTATTGATAAATTAAATAATAATTGAGTCAAAAGTTTGAAAAATTATTTAAATACATTTGAAGGTTTAAAAATATTTTCTAATAACTTTAAAGAATATAATATAGAATTTACAAAGCTATTTTGATTAAAAGAAAATGCAATTTCTCTTTTTAATAAAGTTGTATCTTTAAAAGAAATTAAAGATTTGAATAGTTTTTTTAGAGAAAATATGCTTGATAAAAATCCTGATATAGAAAAAGAATTTGAAGAAACAGAAAAAAATTATTTATGAGTAAGGGATATTTATGATAAAATTATTGAAGCAGAAAAGAAAATAAATTATTTAGAGCCTTTTATTCAAAACAAAAAAAAATATGAAAAGTTATTAAAAACTAAAAATAGTGGCTCTTCCTTAAATCAATTAGGTAGAACTTAATTTTTGTATATAATATATTAAAATATAATAAAAATCAAATGGAAAAAGAACTATTTTTACAGGCACTATGATTAAAAGAACCTTGGTACATAAAAGAAGTTAAAT
>JAUZRO010000028.1 GCA_030950465.1 Candidatus Altimarinota bacterium
ATTTAACTTCTTTTATGTACCAAGGTTCTTTTAATCATAGTGCCTGTAAAAATAGTTCTTTTTCCATTTGATTTTTATTATATTTTAATATATTATATACAAAAATTAAGTTCTACCTAATTGATTTAAGGAAGAGCCGAATTTAACTAATCTATTCTCTCTTATTTTTCACTTTTTCTTTTTTATAATAACCTGATTATATTCCTCACTAAAATCTTGATACAAATGTGATTTTTTAATAATTTTATCAAAATTTATAAAACAAAGATACCTAATAAAAGACTCTTGCATACTCCTTTTATCCTTACTATTCTTCTGTTCTATATAATTAAAAGCATTCTCTGAAACTTTGACTTCTCAAAATATTGGAGGCAAAACTTTTTTATTTTCCAAAAAATGTTTAAAAGCCTCAGTTTTTACAGTAAAATACTCACCCTCTGAAATTTTCATTATTTTTTAGTTTAAATTATTTTTTTTATATAAAAACAATTATAAATAAAAAAAACAAAAAAACAATTTTTTTATTTAATACATAAAATAATTTGCATTTTATTAAAAAGACTATACTATAGTTTTACTATCACCCAGAGCTAAGTCTTTGGGTTCTTTTTATTTTTATAGGATTTAGTTATGAAAAAAGTATGAATATACATAGATTGAAGAAATTTTGAGTTATGAACAATGTGATTATTGTGAATAGAAAACACAAATAATCTTGAAGAATTACATAGTAAATTTGATATAAATCTATTCATACAAAAAATAACTATAAATAAACAAGTAATATCTAAAAATTATTATAGATGAATTCCAAAAATAAACTATTTTAGTGAAAATTTATGTAAAAATGTAAATATCTCAATTAATAAACTTATAAAAAAATGATTCTATGTTTATAAGTGAAATTTTACAAGAACAAGATCTGAGAAGTGAGTAGATGTTAGGCTTGCTTTAGATATTGTTCGTGACTCTAGAGATAATAAAATTGACATAGTTTTTTTATTTTCAAATGATACTGATTTATTAGAGGCAATAAAAGATGCAAGATGACACTGAATAAAAGTATTTCACTGTGTTTTCAAAATTAATTCAAAATTATACTCTGCGAATAATGCCCTAAGCGTTAATTCTGACAACAGATTAATACTAAATCAACAATTACTTGAAAGTATTTTTTAACAAAAATTTTCCTCCAATAATTTTCAAAAAAATAAAATAAAATTGCAACCCCGGGAAATAGTACACAAATTAAGTACTACTTCCCGGGGTTTTTAATATTCAGAAAAAACAAGCAAATTAAATATTTTTTTCACACCATACATAATTTTTTAACCACAAAAAAAGTGTGCATCAGCACACTTTTGAAAAAAGTCTTTATTTGATTTACTCCTCAAGACTTTTTGTTTAGAACCTTTTCAGATTCAACTTTTATGTATTTTTTTGGAAGTTCTTCTTCCTCTATAGGAATTAGAATCTCTTCACAACCTCCTTTCTTTTCACATTTTTGACCATATGTTGTCATAGTCATAAAATGAGTTTCTTGCTGTATAATATCTCCACTAATGTTTCTTAAAGTTATTTCAAATTTAGGTCTATACTCTTTACCTAATTCTACATTTACAGGATTATAGTGAATATCATACCATACTTTACCTGAAACACCTTGATCAACACCAATAAATACTTCTTCATAAGCAATATCTGATGAATTTATATAAGCATAACCTGATGCACCAGAGTTTTCTAATTCATATTCTAATTCATCTAAAAAATTTTCAGCTTCAATATAAATTTCTACATCTTCTTTACAACCAAAAATTTCAAAATTGTATAATGAAGGTTTAAAATCTGAACTCATATTTCTATTTGGCATGAAAGAGTCAAAGCGAATATCACATACTTTTTCCTCATCTATCAAATCAATGCTTTTAAGAACCTCTTTTTCAAGATTTGCTAAGTCAACCTCTTTAGATAGAATATTGAAGTCTGATGGTAAAATATAGCAAGTTTTTTTATCATTTTCAGATAAACAAATCTTGTCAATATCCAAGCCAACTCTTACATAAAGAAAAACTTCTATTAAACCACTTTTATCTGCAAAGTATTCTTCTTCTGACCAAAGGTCATTTCCTTCAAAAAATGAAACTTCACCAGAAGTAAAAATCTTTTCTTCTGATGAATCAAAAATCTTAAATAAATCTATGTAAGTGTAATCATAAAAAGATATATAGCCCATACTAATAGAAACTTCTTCTTCAAAAATTGCATCAAAAAGACTTACAGTAAATGGGTTCCAATTTGTACGTCCAACTTCATTGCCTTGACTATCTTTAGCTATATAAATAGCCTGATAATCACCTGACTGGGTAAATGTTTTTCCAAAATCGTCAAAAGTCTTTTTATTAGATTTTTCTGAAAATTTTATTGAATTACATTCATAAACAACTGGATAATAGTTTTCATTCAGAACTGTCATACAAACTTGTGTTGCTTCATCAATAATATCTTGAGCTAAAACAATTTTTTCATATTTAGCTGAATCATTACTGTAGCCTGATTTAAATGTAACTTTCTGAGATTTTACCTCAGATTTAGTAGAATTACTTCCACCACCACAAGCTGTAAGAATAAGTAGCACTAAAGCGGCTAACACTATATTTGATTTTGTCATTATAAATCCTTTATATTTGACATTTTATTGAAATTCCCTTTTTTAGGAATAAACTATTTTTCAAGTGAATTTAAAGAAATTATGTAATTATCTCTAAATCCACACCATAACATCTATAAAAATTATCTATTTTTTTTATAAACAATATGGTATGAATTTAGAAAAATTGTTTTTTTCTTTAAAATCTACTTATTAAATTTTTTTAATTTATTTTTGTTTTTTTGTCTTGAGGAATAAATAGACATCTTTTATAATTAAAAAACTATCATATAAATATTTATTTGAAAATATTATAGATAAATTTAATTATAAATTTTTGCCTACTTACCCTAGAATGTTAATGAACTTTGCTCTCCTTTCTATTTGTAAAAGAGAAAGGATTAAGGATTGAGTTATATTAAGTTTTCCCTTTTCTTTTTTTATTAAAACTACTATATCAAATTTTTGTATAAAATCTGTAAGAAAAAATATTAATTATTTTTTTATTTCTTACATAATTCTTACATTTGGAATACATTAAATATTTAAAATGTCAATAGTTATTAAAAGTAAGCAGACTATAATAAAAAATTAGTATTTGTCAAAACTTTTAGGCTCTTTTCATGATAGCAGGAAAAATACCATCTAAATTTCAAGTTTTTTCAAACAAAATCTAGCAGTTAATTTTTTGATATACATAACTTTTGAAGAAAATCAGTGTGAAACTCTTTTTGCAACTTTACATAAATTATTA
>JAUZRO010000029.1 GCA_030950465.1 Candidatus Altimarinota bacterium
TTATAGATATGATATGATATGATATGATATGATATGATATGATATGATATGATATGATATGATATGATATGATATGATATGATATGATATGATATGATATGATATGATATGATATGATATGATATGATGGTACTAAGTTAAAAATACTTTGTCAAGTAAAAAACTTATTTATTTTAAAAATTAATTTAAAAAATTATGGCTTTTTGAGAAAATCAAGAAATTTCTACAGAATTATCAGTAGATGAAAATAACACAATCAATGCTTTATGAATGATTTCAAAAGCAAAACAAGATTGAGAAATAAATATTAATGAGTTGATAAATATTGAAAATAAAATACAAGAAGAAAATATAGAAGTTAAAAATTCAACAGAAGAAAAATTAAATGAATATAGAAATAAAATTTTAGAAAAATGAATTTCAATTAATTCTTCTAATAAAGAAAGTATTTTAAAATATTTAGAAAAGGAATGATTTACAATTCCAAATAATATAAAAAATATTGAAGGTGATTTTTCAATATCAATTGATGAAAATAATAATATTATTGAAGAATGATTTTTATCAACTACATATAATAATGATAGTATTGAAGTTTCTGAAAATGATTTTTCTTGAGAATTTAATTCTGAACTAACTAATGAATATTTAGATTGAGAATGAAGAGAAATAATTGAAAATTGATTAGATTTCCTATGAGAAGAACTTTCAAATATGTCAGTACCTGATTCATATCTACAAGATATAAAATCATTTATTGATTGAACTTATGAAAGTATGAGTAATGAAGACAAACTTCTTTTAATAACAGCCTTCAAACAAATTCAAGAATGAAACTATTCTGAAGTATTATCATTATTTGAAAATAAATTAACTAGTTGAGATATATTAAATCAAGCTATGATAATGTGATTACTTGCAATATCTTTATGATTACTACTATTATTAGGTGCTACAATGCCTGTATGGTTATTAGCAATTTGATGAACAGCAGTTGCATGATCTACAATGTATCATATGGTAAAATCAACAGAATATTTACCTAAATTAAAAGAGGTACATTTTAAAGATAAAATAGAAGCTAGGGATTCTATTTGAAATAAAAAATGATATTTAAAAGAAGATAAATTATTTTAAAAACCAATGAATATAGAAGAAAAATATAAGATAGAAAGAGAAAAAATCAGACTTAAATATTGAGAGATATTTAAGTCTATATATGATGAAATAAAAATGGAAAGATTTAAATATATGAAAAGTAAAAATCAGATTATGGAAAAATATGATGATTTTGAAAACCCAGAATTATTATTAGAAAATATTTAATAATATAGTAATAATTAACAAATTTATTAAAAAATTAATTTTATAAAAAATGAGTTGAGAAGTTCAACAAGAAAATACTCTGACACCTCAAGAATTACAAAAACAAGATGAAGCTTTAAAATTAAAAAATGAGGAAGAATTGAAAAGTTTTACTCCTGAAAAAGCTAAGGATTTAATTGAAAAAACTTGAGAATTATTAACTATTGATAATGCTGAAAAAAAAGAAATAGTGAAAAATCTGTGAGATAAGGCTCCAGATTTTTTGGCTGAAATAAATAAAGCTGATAATGAATTTAAAGAAATAATCTTATTAAAAAATAATGAAGTTCAAAATCTTACAAAAGATGAGTATAAAGAAAAAGAGAGATTATTTTTTTAATTAATTAATTTTAACAATAAGTATGAACCTTTATTTGAAAAAATAGATAAAAATGATTGAAATGCACTTGATAAAATGATAGAAAGCACAAAATTTAATAAAGAAAAACATGAGATTTCTTGGAATAATATTGATGCAATTTTTGATGCTTCAAAAGACTGATTATCAAACTGACTTTTACTTTGATTGAAAAAGTATGAAAATTTACTTGATTGATGAATAAATTGAATTATTAAATTAGCCTGAAATATTTCTGATATGGTTGAAAAAATGTGAATATGAAGTTTTATTTCAATGATATGAGAAAGTATATATAATGATTTCAAAAAGATGCTGGATTTTGATCAACCAACTTACAAAATTGCACAATCCATTTGAAAATTTTTAGTAGATATAATTCTACAATTAATTTCTTGATGAATCTGATTATCTTGAAAATTAGCAAGTGTTATTAATAAATTAGTCCCAAATTGATTAATAAAGAATTGATTAAATACTGTAGTAAAAACTTGAGATGAATTTTTAAGTGCTTTTACTTGAATTAAACCAGAGTTACTTTCTAAAGAATGATTAAAAACTTTATGATTAAGTTGAACTTGAAGAGCTGTATGAAATGAATTAATGTATTATGCATGAGTAACTCCATATATGGTTATTAAAGATTGAGCAAAATTATGAAT
Organism: Candidatus Altimarinota bacterium; assembly: GCA_030950465.1. GTDB lineage: Bacteria > Patescibacteriota > Gracilibacteria > BD1-5 > UBA6164 > CALLPO01. Next base: position 2,386 of record JAUZRO010000029.1, read on the forward strand.
ATCTACAATTGAATTAATAAAAAAACAAGGTTTTTCAATAGATAAGATAAAACCAGCTTTATTTATAACTCCTGATTGAAAAACCATTGTAAAATTACATAAATTCAATGAAAAAATAGATTTTGCAAAAACAGAAAAAGCATTAAGATACTTAATACAAATTAAAGAAAAAACAATTTTACCTGAATTATCAAAATTAAAAGATATTGTAAAAATAACATGAATGGAGCAAAGATATTCAAATAGAATAGATAACTTATCACAAGAAAATTTAGAAGATTTTTCAAATTCTGATGAATTTAAAATCATATATTCTAAATTGGAAGAAAAGTATTATAAAAAAGATGAATTACAGATTTGATAACAGCTTCCAATTAGGATTAAGCAAAAAAGTGTAAATTAATTACACTTTTTTCTTTATTTTATAATTACAAAAGTTAAATTATTTTCTAATAATCCAACTCAATCCCAAAATCTATTTTTCAGCTATAGGCCCCTCATAATTGTTGATATTCAACTATTGCTCACATTTTTACTGTATAAATATAAGTATTTAAATTTCAGTCAGTATTTACATTTAAAACTTCTTGTCATACTATATCATCATTAAAATCAAATAAAGTTCAGTCATTATTTTTATCATATCACATTCAAGTAATTCAATCATAATATGGAATAAATTCTCAAGTATTTAATTCTAGGTTTAAATTTTTCTTTAATTTTACTCTAAAAGGAGTTCAAATTGTTTTTACTATTATTGTTATTGTATTTCAAAAGGTATTTGTAGTATCATTTAATTCTCAAATATTTACACTTCATGTTGAAATAATTAATTCTGGTATATCTATATAGAATATTATTTCAGAGTTTAAACTAGTATTTCAAGCATTATCAGAAATATTAAAAGTAATTCTATATTTTCAGAAAGCTAAATTATTTGTAGCATAAATTGCTTGAGTTGTGGTAGTACTTGTATTTGAAATATTAGCATTACTTATCCAGTTAGTTCAATCCCATTTTTCAAAAGTCATATTTCAAGATGTTGTATCTACTCAAGTTGATCAAGTTCAAGAATCTGTATAATCAAAAATTATATTATGATTTCATCATGGAAGTATACTTCAAGAAGAAACATTTGTAGAATTTATAACTGGAGCAGTTGTATCTAAATTCCATCTTGGATTTAAATAATTATTTAAATCAGCTATTTCAATATCTGTTAAAGCATTATTCCAAGAAATAAATTCTCAAATATATCAATTAAAATAATGTCAATCTCAAGGAGCACTTCAATCATATTTTCTAGAACCACTATTTCTAGCTACACTTATATTTCATCAGTGTTTTATCTGAATATCTACAGTATTTAATGTTCAAGCTAAACTTCAATCTATATATGCTTTTATAATATTTGAAGAATCAATTCAACTAGTAGAATCTTGAATTAATAAAATATTATAAACAGTATTAGGGCTAATTGCTCATAAATTAATAAATTTATATTGATCTGGAGCCACCCATTCTGCATTATTCCAAGCTCACATATACATATTTCAATTTTCTATTTGAATTGCATATCACCTAGTACCTCATCATTGTTCATACAACACTTGAAAAGTATTTACATCATTTCAAGTTTTCATAATCATAGAAAAAGATTTTTGATCATATGTATTACCAGAATTTATATCAGTTTGATTAGCTATATCATACCAATCATCAACTCAATCAAATTTAATTGCAGATAATCAGTTAATAATTCCAGTAGAATAAATAGGAGTATTTCAAACTACAGTTTGAGTAGAATTATATCATTTATTTATATCTACCCAAGTTCATAAAGTTGAGTTATTAACTGGTTCATTAAAATCAGTAAAATCTCAATCTGTATTTTGAGCATCAAAATGAAAAATTTTTCAAGGTGCTGAATTTAATCCCCATTTTGTATTAAAATATTCAGTCAATCAATCAACTTCAATTTGTGTTAAAGCATAATTATAACTAGATATTTCTCATATATTTCATTTAAAAAAGTTTCATTCAAAATCTACTATTTGTGTATTATTAGATAATTTAAGAGTATCATTTTTAGTTGATCAAATGGCTAAAGTTCAGCCAGTTAAATAGATATTACAATTAAAACTAGTTTCAAAAGTACAAGCTCAATGTGTAGTTTGAAGTTCTGTAGTATTTAAAGTGTTTATTAAATTTCAATCTAAGTATGCTTTTATGAAGTCTCAAGTATCAGAATAAACAAAAATAATTGTATAAACTTCATTTGCATTAACTAATCATAAATCAATTGTTCTATTTGTATTTCACCAGTCTAGAGAATTATATGCTCAGGCATAAATATGTCAGTTATCAATTT
>JAUZRO010000003.1 GCA_030950465.1 Candidatus Altimarinota bacterium
ATTTATGTAAAGTTGCAAAAAGAGTTTCACACTGATTTTCTTCAAAAGTTATGTATATCAAAAAATTAACTGCTAGATTTTGTTTGAAAAAACTTGAAATTTAGATGGTATTTTTCCTGCTATCACGAAAAGAGCCAAATATAATGTTTTTTCTATAATAAACAAAATTCTTTTGTTAAAATCTTTATTATATATAATATATAATAAATTTCTATGAAAATCAAACTAAATTTTACTAGGTATCCTTGATGAGTATAAAACATTTAAGTTCAGTCAGGAAAAAAATATAATTTATTATGACTGAACTTGATTTAAATTTTATTTTCCTACAAGTTTAATATATTATAAAAACTAAATAAAAAAATGAACACAAAAAAAATAATACAGATCCAAAATAAAATATTCTCAGAAGTGAAAAATCTTTGGGAAATAAGTGAACAGGGAAATAAAAAAAATATTATTTTGGATAGTTTTTTGGATGAGTTGAATATGAAGCAAACACCTGAAAATAGGTTTATTGCTTATTCTAGAATTTCTGAATTAAGAGTTGAACCTCTTGAGCTTTTTCTTGATAATATTTTAGTGAAAATTAATACCCCTTTTAAAAATAATAAAAAAGCAAAAGGGAATTGAGATATTAAAATTCCAAATAAACTTAATGATAAAAGAAAGACTTTAAATAAAGCTTATAATTATGTGAAAAGAATTTATGAAGATTTAGGTGATAAATTTATTTATGAGTTAGAAAAAGATTGTCAACAGAGGGCTTTAGCCCTTTGAATAAATAGCAAAGGGCTAAAGCCCTCTGTTGACAGTTTTGAATTACAAATTTTTAAATGAACTTTAAATGTTTGAAAGGCATTTAATAATTTTATGCCTGTTTGGGAAAATGCTATAATAAAGCAAAATGAAATTTTAGATAAAATGTTTGAATGAAATTCTGAAAAAATAATGAATTTTTTAAGAAGTAAAAATTTATTAGAAATAGATGAAAATTGAAATGAAACTGATAGAGCTTATAGTGTTATTTTAGGATGAAAAATTTTTAGTTACTTTGATGCTTTTAATAAAGAAATAAATTGAATTATTTTTGCTTTAGATGATTTTATAGATAATTGTAGGTATGAATCTTGTATTCACCCTGAAAAAGAACAATATATTAATTATTTAACAGCAATTAAAGAAGCTTTTGAAGAAAAAGATTGTACTAAATTATTATCAAGATGGCAAAAAGTTGATGAATTTTGGATGTGAATAAAATGACCATTACAAATAAGTCATCCATTAGAATTTTATGAAGATAAATATAGAAAATGAGTTGCTCCAGAATGGGATTTAAGAATTTTGGATACTGAAACTTTGGATTCAAAAGTAGAAGAAAATATTAAGAATATGTATGAAGAAATTTACAACTCCCCTCTATTAGAAAAGAGAGGGGCTGGGGGTGAGTTTTCAATGAAAGAAAAATATTTAGAATCTTATAATTTTTCAAAAGACAATTTTAACAGAGTTCAATTATATATAAGTGAACCAGTTTTATATTTTGGTTCTGAATTAAATTGATTATTCTCAGCACAAGTTGTTCCAAATGATGAGGTGGTTTCAGAGAAGTTTTGAAAAAAGATTTTTGCATTTCCAAAAATGGTTTTAGAGAGTAAGAAAAAAGCTCCATTAATGAAATTAACTAAAGAAATTTTAGATGAAAATTTATTAGAAAATTATTTAAAAATTCTAGAAGATGATAAGCTGTATTTTGATATTTATGATGTTGAAACAATAGGTCATGAATTTTGACACACTCTTTGGTTAACAAAAGATACAGAAATTTTGATGAATAAAAAAACTTGAAATTTTAAAAATATTGAAGAATTTAAAGCAACAGCCTGAGGTTTATGTAGTTATTTTATGGAAAAATCAAGGCAGACACAAGGTACTGCCCCTACAAAATTAGATTTTAATAAAAATATAATTATTATGCATTTAGTTAGATGTATTTGATTACTAAAATATAGAGAAGTTGCTGAAGTTTTACCATATTATAATGAAAGTTTAATTCATCTTGAAATTATGTTTGAAGTTTGAATTTTTGAAATTAAAAATAATAAAATAATGCTAAAATTTAGTGAAGAAAATTTTGAAAAATTAAAACACAATTATATTTCACATTATAAAAAACTTATAAATATTTATTTAGAAAAAATAGATGCTTGAGAATTTTTATTTAATTATGTAGTTATTGATAAATCTTGAAATAATGTTTCAAAAAATAAAATTTTGCAAGATTTCTGAAATTATTATTATGATTTATATAAAAAAATAGGAAATGAAGTTGTATAAAAAAGTAATGTAAGTAAGAGAAAATAAAAATATACAAGGGACTAAAGACCCTTGTTGGTGTTATATAATTATGAAAAAAACTAACTATAGCAAGGCGCTTTAGCTCCTTGTACACTAATTAAAATATTATGAAAAAACAAGTAGTTTTAGTAAAATGATGAGAAGCAAAAGAAAATTATAAGGATTTTTATGATTTTTTAGAAAAACAGGAATTTAATCCATATAAAGAAGTTAAAAAAAGATGGAATAGAAATATGTGAGAAACTTTAGGAGAAGATTATGAGGTTTTAGAAATACCTATTTTTGATAAATATTTTGCTGATTATAAAAGTTGGAAAATAATGTTTGAAAAAGTTTTTCCATTTTTAAATGGTGATGTTATTTTTGTATGACATTCTATGTGAGCAATATTTTTAGCAAAATATTTTGATGAAGAAAATAATTCAGAACTATTAGAGCAGACTAAGAAAATTATTCTAGTAGCTCCACCATTTAAAGATATTGAATGAGATGTATTATGAACATTTAATTTTAAAAATACTAATTTTAAAAAATTAAAAAATATTCAAGAAAAAATAATAATATTTTGATCAAAAGATGACTTTGTAGTTCCTTTTAATGATATAAAAGATTACAGGAAAGTTTTATCAAAAGCTGAATATAAAATATTTGAAAAATACTGACATTTTCTTTGAGAAGAAGTTCCTGAAATTATAGAAGAAATAAAAAAAATATTATAATACTAAAATGGCATAATTTTTTTATAAAAACTTTTCAAATAAAGGCTTGAATAAGCTACGAAATAAGTATAATGAGTGTAAATATTATACTAATAAAAAAATATGAAAATAGATATATTAAAACATATAATTTTAAACACTGTCAAGAGCTTATGATTTTGAATGAAGAAACCTGACAGAAAATTTATAAAAATTATATTAGAAAATATGATTCAATATAAAACTACTGTTTTAAGCCAATTATGAGATAAAAATGAAAAAACTACAAGGGAATGGAAAAATTATTTTTCAAAACATCTTTGAGATGAAATTTGGGCTAATTTGTGAGAAAAGGTGGAAAAAATAATGATAAAATTTATTTGAAAAATAGATAAAAATATTAACTGTTTTTGCTTTGATACAGTTGATATTAATAAAAATTCTGCAAAAAAAATAGAATGATTAAAAATTGTTAGAGATTGAACAAGTTGAACCCTTGGAAATGGCTATACATTCCACTGAGTAAGCATAAAATGAATTCCATTATTTTTAAAAAGAGAGAAAATAAAAACAGATGAAGATAAATCTTTAAAATTTGATATTTTTAAAGAACAAATTTTTAAAATAATATCAGCTTTTTGAATGTGATACTGGATTTTGGCAGATAGATGATATGATGATTTTAAAAAATTTAAACTATTAATTGAAAATAACTTAAATTTTTGTATTAGACTAAAAACTAATAGAAATTTAGAAATTATTGAAGGAAAAAATAAGTGAAAAATTA
>JAUZRO010000030.1 GCA_030950465.1 Candidatus Altimarinota bacterium
CTACATTAAAAATCAACAAAAAAAGAGAAAAAAGTTTATTTAAAACTTTTCTTCTCTTTTTTATATGTTTTAATAGCATTATAATATAATTTATAGCTATTATTTTTTCTAGATTTTTCCTGCTATCACGAAAGGAGCCTAGTTTTATTGTAATTTTGTTTTTTTTCCATATCATATACAAAACCTGTAGGGGTAATGCCTTGTGCTTACCCTTAACCATTGAAATTAAAAATAAATTATTTAATTAAAAATAAATTATTTAATTAAAAATAAATTATTTAATTAAAAAAATTAATAATTAAAAAAATTAATAATTAAAAAAATTAATAATTAAAAATAATTAATTCACATAATCAGGGCAACCACAAGGGATTGCCCTTACGGGTTATGTGAGAATGTAATAAAAAAACAAATTATGAAATTTAATCCAGATAGACATAATAGAAAATCAATTAGATTAAAATGATATAATTATACAAATAATTGATTATATTTTATAACAATTTCAATAAATAGTAAATTATGTCTTTTATGAAATATAAAAGACTGAAAATTAGAATTATTTGAAAGTTGAATAATGATACAAAATGAATGGTTAAATTTAGAAAAGAGGTTTGAAAATACGCTGTGAAACAAGTACTCTTGGGGTGTAAAATTACATAATTTTATTATAATGCCAAATCATTTTCATTGAATAATTGAAATTAAAAATAATAATTCTATAGAGGCAATCCCTTGTGGTTGCCCTGATATTATTTGATGATTTAAATCAATTACAACTAATAAATATATTGAAATGGTTTATTCTTGAAAAGCTGAAACTTTTAATAAAAAACTATGGCAAAGAAATTATTATGAACATATTATAAAAAATGAAGAAAGATACAATTTAATTGATAATTATATTAAAACAAATGTTCATAAATGGAATGAAGATAAATTTTATTATACAGAAATATAATATTAATTTCATACAAAACCTGTAGGGGTAATGCCTTGTGCTTACCCTTGACCATTGAAATTAAAAATAAATTATTTAATTAAAACAATAATTATTTAATTAAAAATAAATTATTTAATTAAAACAATAATAATTAATTAAAAATAATTAATTCACATAGTCAGGGCAACCATAAGGGATTGCCCCTACGGGTTATGTGAGAATGTAATAAAAAAACATATAAAGAACTTTTTTGAGAAATAATTAAATTTAATACTCAAAATATTGTTTTTACTCCAAATCCTGAATTTTTATTAAAAACTCTAGAAGATGTAACTAAAGTTGAATCTCAAAGAACTTTTAGAGAAGATTTATTAAAAAAATTTCCAAAGTTAGATTTTGATTATTTTATTTATTATGGATAAATGCTACAATATAAAATTATGACTTGGAATTGGTTTTGAATGGTTATACAGACTTACTACTTGACCACAAAAAATTGTTAGATTAAAAAGATTATGGAGTGCAATATTTGTATTTATATTTAAAGTATTAGTTAGGAAGTAATATGAAAAAGAATATTATTTTTTTTCAATAAATTCATAGATAATCCCATCATCTAAGGTAATAAATCTTAATCTATCTCATAAATATCTAATTTCATTTATTTTTTCTAAATCTAGTTTATGATCTATTCAATTTTTTATTAAAGTAAAATTTCAATTTATTTTTTTTGCATAAAAAGTAATTTCTAATTCATTACTAGAAAAATTATTAGAATATAATGTTTCTAATTCTAGGTATTCTCATTTTCTCTCTCAATTATAATAAAAAAATGATTTATTTCATATATGTTTTATATGAAAATAATTTCAATCTTTTAATGAATTCATTGATAATATTCATTCATGAATTTCTATTTTATCTCATTTCAATATTTTTGTTTGTCAAGATTGATATCATCAATAAAATATTACATTTCAATCAGAAGAAATAGATATTTGTGCTCCATTATTATTTACAAAATTTCATTCTAATTCCATAAAATTTTTAAAAAATAAATATTTACCTTCTTTATTCTCTCATATATAAACAATATCATTTGATTCTTTTGCATATCTAAATCAATATATTCTATTGAATCATTTTGATTTTTTTCAATCTTTTACTATATACAATATTCAGTTTTTATCTCTTAACTGAAATATAATACTTGTATAATCGTAAGAATACATAATATCAAAAACTTCTCATTCTTTTTCAAATTTATTAAGAATAACATCTAATTGATTTTTCTTAAATAAATTATTATTTACTTTATTTTTTTTATGAAAGGAACCATCATAATAATAAGTATTTTTATTAGTAGAAGAATCTAAAGTTATTATTATATTTTGTCATTCTCAAGTATAATCTATTTTATTAAAACTTTTAAATTCTTTTCAATTAATATTAAATATTTTTTTTCAAATATCTTCATTTTTTCACCAATATAATACATTATTTCAACTAAAACCATAAAATCTAATAAAATCATATTCTTTTCATATTTTTTTTCAATTTAAATATACTTGCTTTTTTCAGTTATCATTATTAACCAAATAAGCAAAATCATTATAATTTTTTGATATACTAAAATTTGATGAACTGATATTGTTACAAGCATTAGTTAATTCTTCTTTTTTTATATATTGATTTGTTATTTGAACAAATAAACATTTTCATTCTTTTTCAAATATTCAAGTAACTATATCAATTTCAAAAGTATAAGTTTTCAGTAATATTAATTTATCAAAAATATATTCTTTATCAAAGATATTATATGTATTTCAACCTTTTTTAAAAGATAAGATTTTATCAAATCAATTTATAACTAAACTATTAATATCTTTTTCTACTTTTTCTACTTTTTCTACTTTTTCTACTTTTTCTACTTTTTCTACTTTTTCTACTTTTTCTACTTTTTCTACTTTTTCTACTTTTTCTA
>JAUZRO010000031.1 GCA_030950465.1 Candidatus Altimarinota bacterium
AATTTAACTTCTTTTATGTACCAAGGTTCTTTTAATCATAGTGCCTGTAAAAATAGTTCTTTTTCCATTTGATTTTTATTATATTTTAATATATTATATACAAAAATTAAGTTCTACCTAATTGATTTAAGGAAGAGCCTATTATTTTATTAGAACTTTAAGAGCTTTATTCTTCTTTTTACCAATTGCAGCTATTTTTTATTCAATATCATTAACTAATACTATGGTAACTAGTGCAGGTGATGATTTGTCAGCTTGAGCAAGTGCTGTTTGATGAGCTATCTGAGGTTTTATGATTATAGTGATATGTTTAGTTATATGATTAGTATGAGGTTTAATTATTTGAGCATTTGCTAAAAAACCAGAAAAAGAACAAAATAGTTGAAAAAGTATTTGAATATTATTTTTAGTAATTTTAGGATTATCAATATTTTATTTAAATCAAATATCAGAAATAGAAAAAGTAATAAAATGAGATAATATAGAAAGTTCTGATTTTATAAATACTACTAATACTTGAACAATAGAAAAAAAATCTTTAATAGAAGAAAATAATAATAAATCTAGTGAAGTAAAATTGACTGATTTAATATGATTCAAATTAGTAAGCTATAATTTAGTAGAATGAGATTATTCTAAAAGTTTTGAATTTTGAACTGAAATAGAAAATAAATCTTGAAAAGATATTCTTTGATATAAATGAAGTTTTGAAGTATTTGATATGTTTGATGATAAATTAGGTAAATTTAATTTAGGTAAAATATGAAACTTTAATAGTTGAGCTATATTAAAAGAAAAAGAAAATTATAGCTATAATGAGTTTATGAGTGATAATGTGAAGTTAGGAAAATCTAAATTTGAAAATCTAAAATATAAATATAGTATAGAACAGATAATATATAAAGATGATTATAATTATGAAAACAAAATATTTTGAAATAATACTTGAAAAGATATAGATAAAATTGAATATAGATTATTAAATAAAAAATCTAAAAAAGGAAATTATCAAAATTTTGTAGAATTTGAATTAAATATGAAAAATAATTCAGATAAAATTATTAAAGGAATAAAATGAGATTTTACTATTTATAATATTTTTTGAAAAAAACTTTGACTATATGAGATTAACTTAACAAAAGAAATTCAATTAGGAAGCTCTATAAAAGAAAAGATAGAATATTCAATAAATGAATTTATAAGTGATGAATATGAAATATATGATACTGATTTTGATTTATTAAAATATAATTTTAACATAGATAAAATTATTTATAATCAATAAAGATTTAAGCAAAATATTATAATTTTGCTTTTTTTAATTTGCAAAAATAAATATAATCACTTTAAGCAAAATTTGTAATTTTGCTTTTTTTTCTTATAATAATAACATATTAAAAACTCTAATAAATCATATTTTATGCAAAAAACATTAAAAATATTAAGTGGTAAATATTTTGAAGAATATACTTTAAAAAACCCTAAATTTTTAGAAAATTTTAAATCTTTTTTAGAAAAATCTAATGACTTAAATTTTGAATATTTAACTGAAAGTTCATCTGTTTTTTCATTAAAGATTGAGTGAAATAGTCTTGATTTGAACTCTTTTATGAATATGAAATTAAATTCTACTAAATCAAAAGATTTGGAAGAAATTGAAAACCTTATTAAATCATATAATTTTGCACAAAAAAATAATTTGGATGAAAAGAATTTCTTAAATACTCATAAAATAGCTTCTGAATCATTGCTTATAAAATCAAAAAGGTGAAAATATAGAGATGATAAAGTGTGAGTTTTTTGAAAAGAATGATTAATTTATTTAGCTATTGAACCAGAATATGTTAAAATAAAAATGTGAGAATTATTTGAAGATATAAAAATACTAAAAAAATCAGAATTAAGTATTGAAGAAGTATTTTATTATTCTTCACAAATACATTTGAAATTTGTACATATTCATCCATTTTCTGATTGAAATTGAAGAAGTGCAAGATTACTTGAAAAATGGTTTCTATCAGAAAAATTATGAAAAGATTTATGGAAATTAAAGTCTGAAGAATTTTATTTTAAAAATAGAGAAAACTATTATTCTAATATAAACTTATGAGTAAATTATTATGAAATAAATTATAATAATTCTATTTTATTTATGTTAATGTTAGTTGAAAGTTTAAAATACTAAATTAATTTTTAGTATTTTTTTATAATTCATTTTAAATTCATTTTAAATTTATATAATATTTGTAATTATAAATAACTAAAAAATATTATGAAAAAAACAATTATATTATTACTAATTTTAGTATTTTTAACTTCTTGTACTGTAAAGTGAAATTTTGTTGATGAAGTTTGAAATCAATCTTTAGATAAAGCTTTAATTTTATATAAAAATAAAGATGAAAGAATCTTAATTGCTAAAAAAGAAAAAGAGCAAAAAATATTAGAAGCAGAACAAAAGATTTTAGCAGATAAAAAAATAGAAACAAAAAAACTAATTCTTGCAAGACTAGAACAAGAAAAGCAAGAACAAGAAAAATTAGAACAAGAAAAAATTAAAAAAAATAATTTAAGAATAAAAAAAGAAATTATTGCAAAAGCAGAAGCAAAAAAAATATTATTAGCAAAGCAAAAAACTAGAGATTTATTAGCTCAAAAACAAGAAAGTCAAAGTATATATGAAGAAAAACAAAGGCAAATAAAATTAAATAACTTAAATAAACAAGCTAAAATAATTCAGCAAAAAAAACAGGCAGAATTAGCTAAAAAGTCACAAAATGCAAAACAGGCAGAGATTGCAAGACAAGCAAAATTAGCAGAACAAAAGAGGAAAGCTGATATTGCAAGAAAATTAGAAAAAGAAAGGCAAATAAAAATTGCTAGAGATAAGGCAATTGCAAAGAAAAAAGCACAAGATGCTGCTAGGAAAAAAGCAAAAACAAGAAGTAGAGCCAGTTAATTTAATTTTAATAATACAAAATGAATAAAGTAATAAGTTTAATGTGATATTTAATAATCTGATGATTATTATTTGTAGTCTCTTTTGTAAATATAGAAAAAATAATAAATTTAGATTTTTCCAATATTTATGTATTGTGATTTTTCTTATTTTTTATAATGTCTATAGTTTTTAGAATTCTTTGAAAAATTTATAAAAATAAATTTTCTAAAGAATTTAATTATATAGTTCAGTTTATATTATTTTTTTGTATTTTATTATTACCTGGATTTTTTATAAATCATCATTTTTTATTAGAAAATTTATGAGAAAATAATTTGTATTTGAGAGTATATTGAAAAATAGCAATGTGATATTTTGCTATGGCATTAATAATTTCTCCTATATTAGAATTTATTAAAAGTCCAACTTGAAGAGAACACCTTATTTTATCAAGAAAAATTCTTTGAATTATTGCTTTTATATTTTTTCTAAAACATTGACTTGAATATTTCTCTTTAGAATATATTTTTCAAACACAATATCATAATGACACTCCTTATTTGGATTATGTTATTAAAAATTTATTAGTCAGATATGATGCTTTAAGTTGAGTAGTTGCTTGAATTTTAATGTTAGTTTTATGATTAACTTCTAATAAATTTTCTCAAAAATTTTTATGATGAAAAAAATGGAAAATAGTTCAAAAATTAGTTTTTCCTGCTTTTTTACTATCTGCTATACATATTGCTTTTACTTCTAGATTTGAAGAATTCTATATTTTTTTAATATTCTTAGTTGTTATTACAAGACTTATTTCTTATTTAAATAGAAAGCAAAGAAGAAGCAGTGGAAAAATAATTTGATATAGATGTATTCCTTGCTGATATATTTATGATCCAAAAATTTGAGATTTAGATTCTTGAATTGCTCCTTGAACAGAATTTGAAGATATAGCAGAGGATTGGTATTGCCCAGTTTGTGGAGTTTGAAAAGATGATTTTGAAGCAATATATGAGTGAGAAGAAATACTTTTAAAATCAGAAATAGTTTGATATAAAATGCTTACTGATGATGTTTTAGAATTAAAAATTAAAGTGGCTGAAAAACAAAAAGTTTTACAATGACAATATGCTAATTTAATAATGTTTGATAAAAAATGAGAATTTACAAGATCTTATTCAGTTGTAAATTATGAAAATAATATTTTAACTTTTTGAATTAAATTAAAAGAGTGATGAAGATGAAGTGATGTTTTAATTAAAGAAAAGATGTGAGGTATAATAAATTTTGCTTGAATTTATTGAAAATTTGTTTTACAAAATACTAAAAATCCTAAAATATTTATAGCTACTGGGACAGGTTTGTCTCCAATAATAAATATGATAAAATATTTAAAATCAGAAAATAATTATTTATTTTTCTGAGTACAAAAAGAAAAAGATTTATTTTATATAGAAAATATAAAAAATATTAAAAATTTAAAATCTAAAATATTTTTATCAAGAGAAAAAACTAAAGAATATGAATTTTGAAGAATAGATTTATCTAAATATAAGTTTCCAGATAATACAGAATTTTATATTTGCTGAAATCCTAAAATGGTAGAATCTAATATAGATTATTTACAAAATAACTGATTTACTAATGTTTATTATGAAAAATTTAACTAATAAAAAATTAATGATAAGTTCTATAATTATTATTTTAACTATTGTTTTTATTTATGGAATGACTATAATTTCAGAAGATAATAAATGTAGTTGAGTGAGAAGTTTTAATTCTGAATGTAATTAAAAATTATGAAAATATTATTAGTTGAAGATAATATAGAAATATCTGAAAATATTTCTAGAATATTAAAAATAAAAAATTCTGATTTTAATATAATTCAGGCTTTTGATGGTGAAGAAGCAATTAAAAACTTTTTACTTGAAGATTTTGATATAATTTTACTTGATTTAATGATTCCAAAGATTGATGGAATGACTTTATGTAAAAGAATAAGACTACAATCAAAAGTTCCAATAATTATTATGACAGCTTTGGGAGATGATGATAATAAAATTCTATGATTAGAAAATTGAGCTGATGATTATATTGTAAAGCCATTTAAAGTAGAGGAATTATATTTAAGAATATTAAATATAATTAAAAGATTAGATATAAAAGATATAGAAATAATCTGAAATATAGAAATAAATTTTGATAACAAAACTGTTAAAAAAGACAATGAAATTATTTCTTTAAAATTAAAAGAATTTGAAATTTTAGAAATAATTTTAAAAAAGAAAACTATTTCAAGAACTGAATTAGTTGAAAAAATCTGGTGAAGTGGAGATTTATTTTGAAATGAAAATAAACTAGATGTTTATATTTATTCTATTAGAAAACTTTTGTGAAAAGATATAATTAAAACTATAAAATGATTTTGATATTCTATAAAAAATTAAATTATTATGAAAACTAAAGAATTAAAAACATCCACTAGAATTGCACTTATTTTTAGTATATTCACTTTTTGTGTATTACTTTTTATGATAATTTTTATTAATGTTTTTACTTATATCAATTGGCATAAAGCTGAAGAAAATGAAATTTCAGAAAGCTGATATATTTGACATATAATAAATACTGAATTAGATGAATTTATTGAAGAACAATTAGAAACTATAGAGTTAGAGATATTTTTATTATTTTTTCTTACTTTTTTATCTTTTGTATTATCAAAAATATTATTTTCAAAACTTATCTTAAAAGATATTTATTATATTTCTAATAAATTAAAAAACACAAATACTGACACCATAAAAAAGTTAAAAATTAATAATAATAAAGATGATGAAATTAATATTATAGTTAATTCTATTAATAATTTTATAGAATTAACCAATAAAAACACAAAAAGTTTAAAAGACTTTAATTCACAAGTTTCACATGAATTTAAAAGTCCTTTAATGATTATTTCAAGTGAATTAGAATATTTAAATTTATCTTGAAAAAAAGAAAGTTACAAAAAAATAGAAAAACAAGTAGATAAAATGAATAATTTACTTGAAAGTTTCTTACTTCTTACAAAAATTCAAAACACAAGCAATATAAAAAAAGAATATTTTAATTTATTAAATATTATTAATGATAATTTAGTAAATTTAGAAAAACAATATTCTAAAAATAACATACAAATAATTAATAATATTTGAAAAAATAATAAAATACTTTCAAATAAATATTATTTTGAAATAGTAATAAAAAATTTATTAGATAATGCATTTAAATATAATATTAATTGATGAAATATAGAAATTAATTATAAAAATAATATATTAAAAATAAAAAATTCTTGAATTATTATTAAAAAAGAAAATTTAGATAAAATTTGGGATTCTATGTATAGAGAAAATTCTTTTTGAGATTGATATTGAATATGATTAAATTTAGTTAAAAAAATAATAGATATTTTATGATATAAGATATCAGTAAAAAGTAATAAAAATATTTGAACTGAATTTAGTATAGAATTTATGTAGAGATGTTTCTCTGAAACATCTTTTAAAATAATTATAAAACAATATGGAACAAATAAAAAATAAATTTATAATGTGAACTGATATTGAAATTATTATTAATGCAGATTTACAGGAAGGAAAAATATTAGAAGATATAGAAAAATCTTTTAATATTTTTTATAGTTTAGAAAAAGATTTTTCAAGATTTTCTAAAACTTCTGACTTAAGTATTTTAAATAAAAATAAATCTTTAAAAGTAAGTGAAAGATTTATAGATGTTTTAAAATTATCAAAAGAAGTTTATGAAACTACTGATGGTTTTTTTAATCCACTTATAAATATATCAAATATTTGATATAGTGAAAGTTTTGAAAAAATAAAAGACCACCCCCTAGCCCCCTCCTTATTAAGGAGGGGGAATTGAGAAGATCTAAATGTACATAAAATTAAAATTATTTGAGATGAGATTATTTTAGAAAAAAACCAAAATTTGGATTTTGGTTGAATAGTAAAATGATATTGTGTTGATTTAGTAAAAAACTATTTATTAGAGAAGTGATATGATGATTTTATAATAAATGCAGGTTGAGATATTTTTGTAAATAAAACAAGCTGTATTGCAATTGATAGTCCATTTGAAAATGATGACATTTTTGCTCTTTTAGATTTAAAAAATAAATCTCTTTCAACATCTTGAACATATAAAAGAAATTGGAAAATAGATAAGAAAAATTATCATCATATTTTAAATCCAAACAATAATGAAAATAATAATGAGATTATTAGTATAAGTTTAATTTCTGATAAATGCTATCTTTCAGATTGTTATGCAACTTCTTGCATAGCTATGTGAATTTCAAAATCTATAGATTTTCTAGAAAAACAAAATATTGATTGAATAATTATCTGAAAAGATTGAAAAATTTATAAAATTTGAAATTTAGATAAATATGCTTTTGAAATAATTTAATAAAAAAAATATAGAAATAATTAATTATTTCTATATTTTTTTTACAATTTTATTGTAATAATGAATCAATGTCTAGTAGATCATTATTTGTTTTTTCTTCTAAGATTTCTTTTAGTGCTGAATATAAAGCAATTTTATTTTCATTTACTAATGGGTCAACTGTTAAACCAGCTAATGCAATATCAATTTTATCAATAATAAGTAATGCTTTTTCATTATCAATTTTATCTATTACATTACTGTATTTATCATTGATAGTATTTTTATATTTTAATTTTTTAGTGTTTAAAGTTTCATTTTTTTCATTTCTATCAGAACCTCTTTCATTTTTTTCATTTCTATCAGAACCTCTTTCATTTCTTTCATTTCTATCAGAATCTCTTTCATTTCTTTCATTTCTATCAGAATCTCTTTCATCTCTTTCATTTCTTTCATAGTCTTTTTCATATCTGTCATCATCATCATCATATTTTTCATTTTTTTCATATCTGTCATCATCATCATGGTCTCTTTCATATCTGTCATATTTATCATCATCATAGTCTCTATCAGCATATGTTGTTAAAGAAGCTGACATTAAGCTGAATAAAAATACTGTAGCAATTAATGTAGAAAATACTTTGTTTCTTGTAGTTTTCATAATCTTTTAGATTAAAAATATAAATAAAACTTCTTACTTTTTAAGAAGTTAATTACATTATATTGTTTTTACCTGAATTTAAAATGAATTTTTACACTTTATTTTTTTTAACTTTAATTTAAGGTACAAATATATAATATAAATATTAAAAATAATAATATGAACTTAAAATTCCTAAAAAAATTAAACTGAAAATTAATTAAAAAAATTAAAATTGAAGTTTTACAAATTAATCTTGGAAAAAAATGTAATCTTGCATGTTTGCATTGTCATGTTGAGGCCTGACCAACTAGAACTGAAGAATTAGAAGAAATGGCTTTGAAAGATATTTTGGAAATAATTAAAAAATTTCCACAAATAAAAACTGTTGATTTAACAGGTTGAGCTCCTGAGATGAATAATGGTTTTAGAGAAATTGTTGATTTATCTGTAGAGTTATGAAAAAAAGTTATTGTTAGATCTAATTTAACTATATTTTTTGAAGAATGATATGAATATTTACCAGAATATTTAGCCTCTAAAAAAGTAGAAATAGTTGCAAGTTTACCTTGTTATTTGAAAGATAATGTTGATAAAATGAGGGGAGATTGAGTTTTTGATAAATCTGTAAAAGCTTTACAAATTTTGAATAAATTGGGTTATTGAAAAGAGCTTGTAATTAATTTAGTTTATAATACTGCTATGACTGATAAAAAAGAGGATTTTGAACTTGCTCCTGATCAAAAACAATTAGAAAAAGATTATAAAGAATTTTTAAGTAAAAATTTCTGAGTAATTTTTAATAATCTTTTTGCTTTTACTAATATTGCTGCTTGAAGATTAAAAAAATATTTAAAAATAAAAAAGATTTATGATGATTATATAGACTTTTTAAGTTTTGCTTATAATCCAAATACTCTTGAAAATATAATGTGTAAAAATCAATTATCTATTGATTATATGTGAAATATTTATGATTGTGATTTTAATCAAGTTGAATGAGTTCCTGCTATTTCTAATTGAAAAAAAATAACTTTGAAACAAATTTTAGAAGAAAATAATCTTGATTTGATAAAAAATGTAATGACAAAAGATTATTGTTTTGGTTGTACTGCTTGAGCTGGTTGTAGTTGTGGTGGTGCTTTAGTTTAATTAGAATAAAGCAAAAAAACACTTTTAAAAGTGTTTTTTTATTTCCAAATATCTTTTTGACTTTCATAATAGAAAATTGGAATTACTATTAAAGTTAAAATTGAGCTTATTGATAGTCACCAAATTATTGCCCAAGCTAATCAAGACCAAACTGGATCTCATACTATTGTGGCAGCTCCAAAAACAGTTGTAAGACTTGTAAGTATAATTGGAGCAAATCTTACATATCAGGCTTTTAAAAGAGCTTCTGAAAGAGTTAAACCATTTTTCTTTAATACATTTATATAATCTATCAAAATTATTGCATTTCATACAACTATTCAGGCAAGAGCAATTATTCAAATCATAGAAGTTGCTGAAAAATATTCATTATTAAACAAATATAAAAATGTGAATCAAGGCCATACTCCAAAAAATCAAAGTAAAAATGTTATCATTACAACTCATGCAATTCAAAAACTACCAAATTGTCCAACTAATACAAAATAAATTGCAAGTAGAGAAATTCCCATAGCTATTCATAAATCTCTAAAAGTATCCATTGTAAGTTCCCATTCTCATCACCATTCTAATACATAATCTTTTCAATCTTGTAGTCATGTATAAGTAATATAATATAAACTCCAAGATTTTATTTTATAATTCTCTCAAGTAAAATCATTTCATAAGAATTTTCAAAATAATTTTATTACAGGATAAATTAATGAATTATCTCACATTTCTCAATAAATAAATGTAGTTTCTTCTCTTGAATCAGAATTAATTTCTGGTGAGACAAAACCATATTCTATATTAGCTAAACTTGAAAGTGGAATTTTTTCTCATACATTATTTGTAAAACTTATATTTTGTAGTTCTTCAATTTTTGTAACTTCTTCTTTTGAAGTTGTAATAATTATATTAGTAGGTTCAAAAGAATCTTTATCACTTATTAAATTTGTTTCTTTTCAATGAAGAATTATTCATAAAGTATACTCAACTTGTTGAATTGTAAGTCATGCTCTGATTACACTTTCTCTATCTAAATTAATCTTTAATTTTTTATAAGTAGAAGGTTCTGAATTATAAACATCAACTATATTTTCTTTTTTTGAGATTTTTCTTACTTGAGTTTCTACTTGATTAATAAATTTAGATTTATTTTCTATTGAAGCATCTGTTTTTAATTTTATTAAAAATGTTGCTTTAACAGGTGGTCAAGGTGGATCTTCAAGTAATTGAATTTTTACATCAGGATATTTTTCTAGAATATGATTTCTTAATTTATCTCTTAAATCTATAACAATTTTTTCAGAATTATCTCTAGATTTCTTTAATTTATTTTTATATTTTTCTGGAGAGACTAGATTAATTCTTAAATTTATTTGATTTTCTCAAAACCTATTTGATCATCATCTAAATAAATTAGCAAAATCTCAAATATATGCTTGTCATATAGTAGAAGTTATATTTTCTATATAATCTTTTTCTAATAAATATTTTGAAGCATATTTTTCAATTTCTTGAGTTTTTTCTGCTGAATTTTCTCTTTTTGTATCTATCCAAAGATAAACTTGATTTTGATTAGATTTTGGAAGCATTCTTGCTTTAAAAATTCCAAAATAAATTGGTGCAACTAATATTATAAACAAACTTAACCAAAATGTTATTTTAAATATTTTTCTTCTTTTATTAGATTTTTTATCATTATTTAAAAATAATCTCATGAATTTTAAATATTTTTTTCTTATTTTTAGTGGAGATTCTTTTTCTGAATTATTTTTATTTTTTTCAGATTCTGTTATGTCTTTAGCTGAAATATAAGAAACCCAAGGATTTATAGTAAATGCTATTGCTATTGAAATAAGTAAAGCCCATATTGCAAATTTTGGTATTGGATTCATATATTCTCACATCATTCCAGTAACTGCAAACATTGAACCAAATGCTAATAATCTAGTAAGAGTTGATAAAACAACTCAAGTTCATACTTCTTGAGTTCCTTCTAAAACAGCTTCTAGTTTAGTTTTTCAAGTTTTAATTCTATCATTTAAATGTCTAGAAATATTTTCAACTACCACAGTTGAATTATCAACTAACATTCATAAAACTAATATTAAAGCAAAAAGTGTAATTTTATTAATATTTTCTCAAGCAATAAGAGCAAAAACAAAAACCATTCAAAGTGTTAATGGGATTGAAACTGCTGTATTAAAAGCATTTTTTACACCTAAATATAATGCTAAAACTCAAAATACAATCAAAATTGATTGAACTAAATTAACTAAAAGCATATTAGTAGCATTATTAGCTTTTTCTCACTCATTAGAAATAATTTTTATATCTATATTTTTAGGAAGTTCTTTTTTTATTTGTTCTAATTTTTCTATTACATCATTTGTCACAAAAACAGCATTTGTTCAGAGTGCCTTTCAAACTCATAAAAACACACTTTCTGTTGCTCAGCTTTTAGTATAAATATTACTTAATTTATCAAGCCTTTTTGTAGCTAATTTTATTTTTGCAATATCTTCTAAATAAATTACATTTCAATTAAAATTTCAAATAATTAATTTTTTTAACTCTTCTTTAGTTTTTATTTTTCAAGAAGTTTCTACAAAAATTTTATTTCCAGATTTTGTAATAATATCTCAACTTGGAAGATTTAAATTATTTTTTTCCAATGATTCATAAACTTGCATTATATCAACATTTTTTGATTCTATTTCAGCAAGATTTAATTCTACAACTAAATCTTTTTTGTATCAACCAACTATCTCTAAAGTAGTAATATTTTTAACTGTTTTAAGTTTATTTTTAATAATATTAGCTATTTGTCTAAGATAAATGTATTTTTCTGTAGATGTTACCACCCCTAGCCCCTCCTTTTTAAGGTGGGGGATAATAGAAATACTAAAAACTATTTGAGACAATTCATCTGGATCAATTGTTTTTATTATTGGTTTTCAAACTCAAAGAGGTTTTAAAAGCATATTTTCTCTAATTTTTTGAATTAGTCTAATTTTTGCTTTTTCTTTATCTATTCAAACTTTAAATTTTACCATTACAGCTCAATAATTATCTCAAGCTACTCAATAAACTTTATCTATTCATTCTAGCTCCATTATTTTATTTTCAAGTGGAGAAACTACTATTGTAGAAATTTCTTTACTATCAAGTCACATAGCAGGAACAACTATTTGAAAAGCAGGAACCACAATAGTTGGATTATACTGTTTAGGTAAAATTAAATAACTTCAAAAACCTGTAATTAAAATTACTAAAACCAAAACTACAGTTAATTTTCAATTTTTTATAAAGAATTCTGCTATTTTTCAAAACATAGATTATTTTTATTATTTATTTTCTAAAACCTCTCAATCATAAATATTTTCTTTTCCAGAAGTTATAATTATATCTAGTGATTTTATTCAACTAACTTCAGATTGTTTTTCTCACATTTTTAATATTTTAATATTTTGTAAAGTAGCTTTTCAATTTTCTAAAACATAAACTGCTGGAAGACCAAATTTTGAAATTATAGCATTATTTGGAATTATAGTATTTTCTGCTTTATTTTTTATTTTTCAAGAATTACTAGAATTTTTTATAGAAATAATAGACATTGCTCATACTGGAATTTTTCATTTAGAGTTATTTATTATAATTTCTATATCATATTTTTTTGTAAATTTATTAGCTTCTTTATTTAGTGAAGAGATTTTTCAAGTAATTTTTTTATTATATCATTCAACAGCTAAATTTATTTTTTGTCAGATTTTTAAATTTTTATAAATATCATTAGAAACAGAAGTTTTAACTTTTAATTTTGATGTATCAACTACTTTATATATAGGCATTCAAGCATTTATTACTTGTCATATTTCAGCCATTTTCATAGTAATTATACCTGAGATATTTGAATATATTTTTCAATTATTTATCATAACTCAAGCAGAATTTTGTAATCATTGAGCTTCAGCAATTTTTGCATCTATTTCTTTTAAAGAAGCTTCTTTTTGTGCTTTAATAGCTTTTAATCCAGAATATGCTTCTTTTAACTGACTTTCTGCAATTTCTTTTTTAGTTATTACTCAATTAACTTCTCATTTAGACATAGCTAAATATTGTTCATAAGTTTTTTTAGCTATTTCTAATCAATTGTTAGCTAAAACTACTTGTTTTTCTAAAAGAGAAATTCATTTATCTCCTTCAGAATTTAGAGTTTTTAAATTTTGCAAACTTCATTTTATTCACAATACAAAATTTCAATTTACAGTTAATAAACTATTTTCAACCTGACTTCACATTAATAAAATATTTTTTTTGTATTCATTTATTATATCTTCTGGAAAATATATATTTGCAATAGAATTATCTAAAGTTGTATATAATTTTTTTAATAAAAGTTTTTGAATTTCTGCTGTTTTTTCTGCTATTTTTAGAGTTTTAATAATTTCTTCTTCACTGGGATTTTGATTTTCTATAAAGTCTGTATAAATTTTCTCATAATTATCAAAATCCTGCTTTGCTTTTAAAAAATATGTTTCAGTCTCTTTTAATTGAATAGAATCTTTTCCTCATAAATAATCTTCAAACTTATCATTAACTCTTTTATTTTCCTTAGTTATTCATAAAGTTTTATCAGAAAAATCAATTATATTTTTATATAAAATTACACTTTGAATAATAGCTGATTTAGCTCAATCTAATATATTTTTTTTATTAGTTTCTATAGTTTTTATAGTTTCTTCTAAATTGTTTTCTGCCACTTTAATTGATAATTCAGCTTGTTTTATTCAAGATTTACTAGTTTCTAATTGTGAATTAGTAATTTTTTTTGTATCTTCTAATCAAGTGTTAACTCATTTTATTCCAATTTTTGCTTGTTCTATTTTTGTATCAATAGAAGATATTTGAGCATCAAAAGAAAGTCATGTTTGTTTTCTTAAACTATATAAGCTATTTACAATATTATTAGCTGTAGAATAACCCACTTTTGCTTCTGCTCAATCCAAACTTGCAATTAACTCTCAAGATTTCACTTTATCTCAAATATTTTTTGATAAATAAGTAATTCTTCAAGGAGATTTTGTTGCAAGCATAACTTCTTTTATTCAAGAAGTATAGCCTGTAAATTTATTAGAAATATCAATATTTCCAGTTTTCACTGTATAAGTAGAATATTTTTTTTCTATTTTTTTTACTATTTTTTCTTCTCAACAGCTAGTTAAACTAGTTAATAGAGAAATTAATAATAATAGTATAAATATTTTTTTTAGCATTATTTTTTTTAATTAAATATATTTTTTAAACTTTTAATTAATTTTAGAATTTTTTCATCAGAAATTTTATAAAAAATTTCTTTTCCAGATTTTTGGCTTTCTAAAATTTTTTCTAATTTCATTTTATTTAAAATTTGAGAAACAAGAGATTGTGAAATTCATACATTTTCAATAATTTCAGAAACATTTTTTTCAACTTTTCCAATAAAACATAAAATCTTTAACTTATTAGAATTAGAAAAATTCTTTAATAAATCAGCAATACTTTCAACTTTATCTATTTTTACAGACATATTTAATATATTAGTAAATAATAATATGTTAATATAATATTTAAAAAAAATATTAGTCAAGAAAAAAAATAAATTTAATTTTTAATATTAAATGAATTTTTAAGATTTATTTAAGATTAAAGATTAAAATATAATATATTGTTAATATTCTAAGTAAATAAATAATAAAAATATGAAAACAGAAGAAAAAGAAGTACATTTATTTGTATGCTGACACAATTCTTGAAGAAGTCAGATGGCAGAAGTTTATTTCAATTTTTATAATAAAGATAAAAATAAAATGGCAATTTCTGCTTGAACTTGAATAAAATGAGATTGAAAAATAAATCCAAAAGTTATAGATTTATTAAAATCAAAATGAATAGATATTTTAAATCAGCCCAAAAAATATTACCCAAAAATGTTAGCTGAAAATATGATAAATTGTGCTGACAAAATTTATACAATGTGATGTATGAATTGAGAATGCACCATTTGAAATAAAAAAATAGAATTTGATTTTGCTCTTGATGATCCTGCAAATGCTGGAACTGATATTGAAAATATGTGGAATAATTTTGAAGGGAAGATGAAAGGTGTAATATAAAAAAAAGATATTTTTATTAAATATCTTTTTTTAGTTACTAATAATAGAAATATTATCAACAGCAGTATCTCCTCACCATGAAGTTGCTCAGTTCATTAAAATTCTTATTTTTTCTACTTGATATCAAGTTAAATCAATATTTCAAGTATTTAAATATGGATCTGCTTGAGCTGCTTGTTGTTGTCCTGAAATAGACCAAACAGTTGTCCAGGTTCATAAGTATAAAGTCTGAATATATAATGTTCCTATATCTGGTCAAAACATATGATAATTAAGTGAAACACTTGTTGCATGTCTAAAATCACTAGTTTCAATTCAGAATTCATTTGCATCTGCTCAATTACTAACCTCAGTATACATATACCAAGTAGAACCTCAGGCTCAAGTTGTAGGTCAAGTACCATTAGATGGTGTTCATCAACTATCTCTTGTCCAATCTCAAGTTAAACCACTACTAACCCAAGATCATAAAGATACTTCAAAATCTTCAGTATAAGTTCATGCTAATCAAGTTCATAATATTTCTGGAAATACAGTAAGTTGTCATACACCATTACCTGTCCATAAAGTATTTTGTACTGTTGAATTTGAAATAACAAAATCATAAGTAGCAGCAGTTGTTGAAGCTGTAATATTAATATCTAAATCTGTTGGACTATTTATAGTTGTAGAGTTAATAGTTCATGCCCATCCAGGTATAGAAACAGTTGTACTAGGTACAAAATTTAATCCAGTAATATTTATATTTTTTGTAGTAGAAGTAGTAATAGTTTTACTTCCAGAAGTTATGTATGGGATAGAACTAGCTGAAACAGAACCAGTTAGGCTTATTATAACTCAAGTTCATGAATTGTTTACTTCTATATTAGAAGAGCCTACAATATTTGATTGATCAAGTTTAGTATTTAGTTTGTCAATCATCTCATTCCATTTTGAAATATTTAATAAATCTCATACTTGAGCTGTTAATCATAACCAAGCATTTGTAGTATTCATTGTGAAAGCAAATACTAGTATAAAAATCAATATTTTTTTCATTATTTTTTTATTAATAAATTATATATAGGTTATCATACATTTTTTTAAAAAAAATTCAATAAATTTATTTGTAAAAATCAATAATGTATATTAAAAATTAAATCAATAGATTGTAAATCTAATTTATGTGATATTAATGCAATAATATGGTAATATAAAACTATATAAATGTAATAAATTACTAAATAATGTCTTTAAGAAAATTTACATCTTATGTTTTAATCCTAATATTAGCTATATATTCAAATACAGCTAGTATTTTAGTGTATGCACTTTCTCCAAATGATATATCAAATAAAGTATTTTTTCTTGATGCTCAAGATACTGATAATGACTGAAATTCTGGAAATGAACCAGCTGATAACTCTCAAATTACAAATTTAATAGACAAATTTAACTCAAATACTTGAACTCAAATTATTTCAGGACAAAAACCATTATATCAAATAAATTCTATAAATTTATACCCATCATTAAGTTTTGATTGAACTGATGATTTATTAAATTTAAAAGATAACCTAGATATTTCACTTAATCTAAACTTTTCTGAAAAATCATATGCAATGATAATCAAAACTTGAAATGATGTTAATACTTTTCAAACAATTTATGATGAATGAACAAAAGAAAAATGATTTTCTTTTC
>JAUZRO010000032.1 GCA_030950465.1 Candidatus Altimarinota bacterium
ATCTGCATCTGAATAATCAAAATCAACTGCATCTATTTGTTTAAAACTTATATTTGTATATCATAAACCATTCATCATTTCTCAAGCCATATATATAGCTTCATGATTATAATCTAATCATAAAATTTTATCAACATTAAAGTTTTCATATACATATAACATTGTTTCTGGAAAAGGTCAACATCAAACAAAAACTATATTTTTTACTTTACTAGAATCTATAACTGCAAATTCTTTACTTTTTCTTTCAAAACCTTCTTTCAAAAAGTCTGAATTTAAAAATTCAGAAACACTTTCAAAATTATGAATTCATTGTGTCATAACTGAAATAGCCTGCATAGATTCAAGACTTCTTATATAATATTCATTAATATCTGTAAAGAAATCTTTATAAAATTTATAATACTTACTATGATAAAAAATTTCAAAATTATTTCATATACTTCTTTCTACAAGGTATTTTCTAAATCTTTCCATTATTTCAAAAAAATCTATTTTATTATGAATATAATCAATAGAAATTATATCTTTTCTAAATTTTTCTAATTCATCAGCAATAATTTTTATTTTTTCAATTTCTGTATTATTATATTCCATTTATATTAATTTATTATAAATTATTTTTTACTTCTTTAATTTTATTTTGTAAAAGTGAAATAAAATCATTATATCTTTTTGTGTTTTCTAAATCAACTGTAAAAATATTCTTTGCTTTTATATATATTGGTAAAAAATATTTTTCTACTTCTTCTATTTTCCTTAACTTTTTTTCTTGTGAAAAAGGCTTCATATCAGATAAATTATCTATTTGATCTGAAATCTTTATAAATAGTATCCAGGGTTCTGCTATTATTCATATGTAAAGCCTATTGATATATAAATGAAATCTAAAGTCTATATATTCTTCAAAATTATCATATTTTTCTAAATTAGAAATCTTCCTTTTCTTCTTTTTTTCATCATATTCTAACTTTAATTTTTTATTATTTTTTGGTTTTTTATTTTTAGATAATGCATTGATAATAAATCATACTCTTGTTCAGAATTTGGAATTAATTTCTCATATAGTTAATTTTGTGTCTTCACAGGTGTCATGTAATACTCATGCTATTAATACATCTTCAGGAAATCAATAATTTTTTAGAAAAGTAGCCACTCTTAAAGGATGGGTGATATATTCAGTCCCATCCTTTCTCATTTGTCATTTATGATATAATTTAGCTATTTCAATTGCTTCTTTATATTTAGTGTCCATATTATAAATATATTTGATTTATAAATTATTTTACTATTTGTGAGATTAAATCATCCATTGGTGTATAAAAATTTAGATTTTTCTTTCATATTTTATCTATAATATATGGAATAATATCTTCTTTTTTCACTTCTTCTTGTGTTCCTTTTTCAAGATTTCTTACTTGCCATCTACCATTTCTTGCTTCCATAATTCAAACTATAACTACATGTCATGCTCAACTTCTTTGAGCTTTTAACATTTGTTCTTTAATGGAAGGAGTTCATAGTGAAGCTAAAACATTAATACCTGCTTTTCTTGCTTGTTGAACTATTGGAAAAACTTGTTTTTTTGCTTCATCTCATAATTGAACTATATATAAATCTAATTTATCTTTATTTTGTAAAATTATATTTTGTTTTCTAAGAGCCTTAATAAGCCTTGCTACTTTTACTGAAAAACCTGTTGCTGGAATTTCTTTTTTTAATTCTGGATTAAGCTTCATAGAAAGTGTATCATATCTTCAACCTGTTGCTAAAACTATATTTGTATCTTTTTCTACAATCTCCCAAACTGTATTAGTACAATAAGCTTTATCTCATATAAAAGTATCATCCCATTCATATTTAAGACCTATCATTTCCATATATTCTTCAAATTTAGCTAAATGTAATTTTGAATGTTTTTTTAGAAAACGTTTCATTTTAGGAGCTTGTTCTAAAAGTATTTCTTCATCTTCAGATTCTGCATTTAAAACTTCAAAATTATTTTCTTCTAAATTTTTAATTGTTTTTTCTGTTAAAAGATGTTTTTTATCTTCATAAAAGTCTCTTAAAGCATCAAAATATTTAACTTGTTCTTTTTCTAATCATAATGAATTTACTCTAATTGTAAAAGTATCTTTTAATCAAATTGAATTTAAAATATTATTTACAATAAAAATACATTCCATATCTAAAATAGGGTCTTCTTCCCCAATAATTTCTCATCAAATCACAAAATGTTCTTTTAAATAATCTTTTTTTTGTACTAAAATATTATCTACATAGTAGTAATAAATTGGTTGTAGTTCTTCTTCTTTGTGATGTTCTATATATGAATTTAAAATTCAAATTGTAGAATTAGTTTTCAGTGAATATTCTGGATTAATTTCAATAATATTTTTCTCAGAAGAATCTTTTAATAAATCTGTTTTTATAACTTGAGAAACTGTAATTCTTTTAAAACCACTTTTTCTAAATTCATGTTTAAAAACTTTTTTAAGAAAAGCAAAATATCTATTACTATCTGGGAATAATATTCTTTGTTTTATAAAATAATCTGATTTTCTTTCTAATTCTTGTGTTGAATCTTCTTCTGTATTTTCTTCTTCTTTTATTTTTTTAACCTCTGATTTTTCTAACATTTTATATATATTTTTAATTTTTATAATAATTATTTATACATTATATATAAAAATAGCTTTTTTACAAATTTAGTATTGATATTTTTTATTTTTAAATTAATATAAATAATAATTAATTATTTAACAAAAATATATGCAAGAAATAAATAAAAATTTATTACAATATTTAAATTCACTTTGAGAAAATATTTTTTTTGAAATATTTGTAAAAATCTTTGTAGATGCTCCTATTTTTATATTACCAATTTTTTTGGCTTGATTTTGGATATATTATAGTTTTTTAGAAAGAAATCAACAAGGTGGCTTTAGCCCCTTGTTAGATAAAAAACAAGATTTAATCTTTATATTTTATTGAATAGTATTTGCAATAATTACATCTCTTTTAATACAGCAATTCATAATTGTAGAAAGACCTGAACAACATTTAGGAGCTGGTGCAAAATTATTATTAGACCATCTTCCAGATGCAAGTTTCCCTTCTGATCATGCTACTGTTAGTATTGCATTTTTAACTTGATTATTATTATCTTGATACAAAAAATATTTTTGGTTTTTTTTATTGCCAATACTAGCAATGAATACTTCAAGGATTATAGCTTGAGTTCACTGGCCATTTGATATAATAGCTGGTGGTATTGTTTGAATTTTCATTTCAATAATAACTTTTCAATATTATAAAAAAATAAAACTTGTAAAAAAACTAAATTTAAAGATAATAAAGTTATTAAATTACATAAAATTATAATATAATTATTTATTTATTTATGAAAAAAACTATAGCATTAACTGGTGGTGGAACTTGAGGACATATTATACCTTTGTTATCTATTTATAATTATTTAAAAGAAGAAGATAGTTATAAATTTTTATGGATTGGTGAAGAAACAGGTTTAGAATATGATATTGCAGAGGAAAATGGAATAGAATTTAAGGACATAGCTGCAGGAAAAATTAGAAGATATTTTGATTTTAAAAATTTCTATGAACCATTAAAAAACTTTACAGGTATTTTTCAATGAGTTTATTATATTTGGAAATTCAAAATTGATATTATTTTTTCAAAAGGTGGTTTTGTAAGTCTTCCTCTTTGTATTGCTGGAAAAATAATGTGAAAAAAAATATATATTCATGAATCAGATATAAAAATGTGACTAGCAAATAAAGTTATATCAAAAATTGCAACAAAAGTTTTTACTTCTTTTCCAAAAGAGTGAGTAAAAATTATTACAACATGACAAATATTAAACCCTGAACTATTAGACTGATTAAATAATTTAGAATTAAAAGAAAATAAAAAACTAAAAGTTTTAGTAATAGCTTGAAGTCAAGGTTCTACAATTATTTTTGAGAATTTAATAAAAATAATTGAAGATTTACCTAATATAGAATTTGAAATTATTTTATGAGAAAAAAATAAGCATTTTAGAGAAAAATTAAATATATTCACAAATACAATTGTTCATGATTTTGTAAATCAAAAAGAATTATGAATAATATATAAACAAACAGATATAGCAATAACTAGAGGTTCTGCAACTACTCTATCAGAATTATATTATTTTGGAATTCATTCAATAATTATTCCAATAACTAATGCTTGAAATCATCAAATTTATAATGCTCAATATTATAAAGAAAAAGTATGAAGTGATATTTTAGATGAAAACAAAAATCTTTCACTTGAAATTTTCAGAAAATTAAATATTTATCAAAATCTTAGAAAGAATAATTTAAATTTAGAATGATTCTTTGATGCAATGAAAATAATAGAAAAAGAAATAAAAAAATAGATATTTTAAAATATCTATTTTTTTATTTCTTCAAAATCATAATTTTCTACATTTTTTAATTCTTCTGAAAAGTTAATTCAAATTAAGAAAATAGTTTTATTTTCTGATAAATACTTTTCTTCATATTTTTTAGATTTTATTTGCTTAAAAGCCTCTTCTCAAGATTTTTCTACTTTCAATTCTGTAATATAAATAAAATCTTTATATTTTAATGTAAAATCTATTCTTCAATAACTTGTTATATCTTCCATTGTAAAATCTACTCATGTTCAAGCTAAAAAACTATAAATTACACTAGAATAAAATCATTCATACTTATTTATACTATTTTTTGTATAATTACTATAAGGAATTCATGAAAAAATTGATTTTATTACTTCTATGAATCATTCTACATTTCAACTTCATAAATATTTATCTAATAAATTTATTTTTTCAAATTTTTTTCTTGAATCATCAAATCAAAAATAATCTTTTACAATATATTCATTTAAACTATCTCTTACTTCCTTATTTGGAATTCATAAAATATACCTATATTTTCATCAAAATCATAAAATCTTTTCTTTAATTGTTAAATATCAAGTTTGAAACATTAATGTTGTAATATCTAATTTTTCTATTTCAAAACTATTCATTATTTCTTCATTTACTTCAATTTTTTCAAAATTAATAATTGGATAATCATTCTTTTTCAATAAATTTATTAAAAAAGTTGGAGTAGCTGATTTAAACCAATAATTTCAATATTCATTATTATTTCAGAAAAAATTTAATATTCAAAAAGGATTGTATACTTTTTCTTCTTCTGTTTTACAATTAAAATTATATCAATTATACCATTTTTTCATTTCTTCTAAATCTACTCAATCTAGATATCATTCAGCTCAATAATTATCTACTATTTCTTTTTTTGTATATCAGCATAAAGTTGCATAACTTGAATCAAAAGTTATATCTTTTAATTGATTTAATCAGCTAAATAAACTTACTTGTGAAAATTTTGATACTCCTGTTATAAACACAAATCTTAAATATTCATCTGCACTTTTTATAGCAGAATAAAATGATTTTAATTCATCTCTTATTTCCACAGCAACATCTATATCATGAATTTTATCTAATATTGGTTTATCATATTCATCTATTATTATTACTACTTTTTGGTCAAATTTTTCTGACAACTGCATTATTAAATTTTTAAATTTATCTCAAATATTTTCTCATTCAACAATAATATCAGAATATTTTTTAATATTTTCATTTATAATTTCATTTAATTGTCTTTTTAAATACTGTTTATCTTCAACTATTCCTGTTCAAAACATTATATGAATTACAGGAAATTTTTCTTCCCAATTCCATTTATTTTCAATATCTAATCATTTAAAATATTGTTTTTCTCATTTAAAAAGTGATTTAAAAGTTGAACACAAAAGTGATTTTCAAAACCTCCTTGGTCTACTCATAAATATTTTTGGACTATCACCCATATTTACAATCTTTTCTATTAATTCTGTTTTATCTACATATATAGTTTTTCAAGTTTCTCTAATTGTAGAAAAAGTTTGACTTCACAGAGTTAGTAATTTTTGTTTTCTTTCCATATTTTTTTATTTAATAATTATTTATTTAATTTATATTTTTTCCAAAAATCTTCTCTAAATTCATCAAATTTATTTTCTAAAATAGCTATTCTAGATTTTTTAGCTAAATTAATTAAATAATATAAATTATGGTAAGATAATAATTGTCATCATAGAGATTCTTCTTCCATAACTATATGCCTTAAATATCATAAAGTATAATTATTACAAGTTTTACAATCACAATTTGGATCAAGTTTTTCTTTTGAAAATTTATATTTTTTGTTTTTTACTCTAACATTCCCTAAACTAGTAAAAGCCATTTTATGTCTTCAAATTCTAGTTGGTAAAACACAATCAAACATATCTATACCTCTATAAATAGCTTCTATTAAATCTTCTGGAGTTCCAACTCACATTAAATATCTTGGTTTATTCTCAGGTAAATAAGGACTTAAGACATCTAAAGTTCTGTACATATTTTCTTTAGTTTCTCAAACTGAAAGTCATCAAATTGCAATTCAAGGAGTATCTAATGCTGATATAAATTTAGCTGATTCTATTCTTAAATTATCATAAGTTACTCATTGAATAATTGGAAAAAGTGCCTGTAAATATTCTCACTTTTCTTCTCTTTTTTTATTATTTTCTTTCCATCTTTTAACACATCTAACAGCCCATCTATGAGTCCTATCCATTGCTGCTTGTGCATATTTTTCAGTTGAATCTCAAGGAGCACATTCATCAAAAGCCATAATTATATCTGCTCAAAGATCACTTTGAGTATCCATAACATTTTCTGCATTAAATAAATGTTTTGAACCATCTATAAAACTCCTAAAATAAACTCAATGTTCTTTAATTTTAACCATTTTTATTTTCTCTTTTTTACTACTCTCAGAAATAAAGGAAGGAGCTTTTGACCATTCTTGTCAAAGTGAAAAAACTTGAAATCAACCAGAATCAGTTAATATAGGTTTATTGTAGTTTTGAAAAGAATGTACTCATCAAAAATATTTTACAACATCAGCTCAAGGTTTTAAATATAAATGATAAGTATTATTTAAAATAATTTCTGCTCACATTTCATCAAGCTCTTCATTATGAAGTCATTTAACGGTTGCTTTAGTTCAAACTGGCATAAAAATAGGAGTTTTAAAACTTCAATGCTCAGTAAAAAATTCTCAAGCCCTAGCTTTATTATTTGTATTTTCTAGATTAAATTCAAACATATATTTTATATTAAGTTTAATAATTATTAATTATATAAAACAAAAATAAATTACAAGATTAATCTTGTAATTCTTTTAACATACTCTCTAATATTCTTCTATTTTCTATTTTTTTTCATTCTCTTTCTTTTTTTTGACTATCTGTAAAATATTTATGTTCATTTAGTAAAACTAAAGAAGCATGATCCCATTCTGGATCTTTCATTTTAATTTTCTTAATAGTTTCTAATTCTTTTTTCATTTTATTCTTTTTTTCAAAAAAATCATCTCTTCATAAATTATCTAAGTCAGCATCTTTTATAATTTTTTCTAAAATATCTTTTGGCTCTCTATAAGAAGCTTGAGTAGCTAAAATTAATCTCTCAATAATTTTGATTTTTTCATTAGAATATAAGACACTAGTTAAATAATTTCTAGCAATTTTTGCTCAAATATATTCATTATCATCATATTGTATAACAAAACCTGTATCATGAAATAAACCAGCTAAAGCTAATATTTCAATTTCTTCAGAATTAAGTTTTTCTTCTTTTCATAAGTAAACACACCTTTCCATAACTTCTAAAGAATGGTTATATTGGTGATAGTATAATCATTCAAGTGGTAGTAATAATTTATTTACATATACCATAGCTTCAGATATGATAGCATTATTTTTATTCATTTTTATCTATTAATAATATTTATAACATCATTATATCAGATAATTAAACTTAATGCAATTAAAATAATAAAAAATAATATATGTAAAATATTTTCAAAATAATTAGTATTTATTTTATCTCAAAAAATCTTTTTTAAAAAAGTATTTATAGATAAAAGTAATAATCTTCCTCAATCCAAAGCTGGAATTGGTAATAAATTAAAAACTCCTAAATTGATAGAAATAATAGCTGATAATATTAATAAAAATATTAATCCTCATTTTATAGAATTTGCAACCAAATCAACTATTCAGATTGGTCATTTCATATTATCTAGAGCTTCTCCTCTTTCTTCTTTATCTTTAGGATTAAATATTTTTTGTCATAAAATTCAAATTCATTTTAAAGTCAATAAACTCTGATTATAAGTTTCAAATATTCCATATTTAACAGAATTTAATAATCAATATTTATATTTAAAGTCTTTATTAACTTGTATATTTTCAGATAAATAAGCTCAGATTTTTCAATTTTCTCAGATTTTAATTTTAATATTTTGCAAAGGGCTAAAGCCCTCTGTTGACTGTTCTGATTTTCTAGAAATTTCAAAAATAAGTTCTTTTCAGGCATTTTCTCAAATAAATTTAATTAATTTTTCAGGAGATTCTATTTTTTTATTATTTACTTTTAATAATAAATCTCACTTTTTTATTCAAGATTTTTCAGCAATAGAATTTTCAACTGGATATAATAAAATTCATTCTTTTTTTTCTAATAATCCAGAATCTAAAGCTTGCTTTTGAGTTGGAATAATTTTTACATTTAAATCTGTTTCAATTTGTGAATTTATTCAAATTGGTTTTACTCAAACAAAAAATAAAATAGAAAAAATGATAATTGCTAATAAAAAGTTCATAAAAACTCATCATAATAAAATTATAGCTTTTTCAAAGTAATTTTTATCAATAAATTTATCATTTTCATTAACCACCCCCAACCCCTCCTTAATAAGGTGGGGAGAATTATTTTCTCATTTTAAACGTACAAAACCTCATAAAGGTAACCAATTTAAAGTATATTTAGTTCATTTTTTATCAGTAAAAATTTCTTTAGCAAATGGAGGAATTCAAAGTCCAAATTCTTCAACTTTTACTCAAAATATTCTTGCAGCTAAAAAATGTCATAATTCATGAATAATTATAATTATCATAAACATTAATATTGCAACTATTACTCAGATTATTATCATGATTAGTATGTTTTATTATTTAATTTAAAATATAACAAAGGGCTAAAGCCACTCTGTTGACAAATAGAAGTAAAATTTAAATTTATTTTTCAGCTTGTTAACAGAGGGCTTTAGCCCTTTGAATAGTTTTATAAATAGTATATTAAAAAAATATTTATATTTTGCAAACTTTTTTGTCTAATTTATTTTGATTTTTTTTCAATATATGTTAAAATAATGTAAATATTTATTAATTATAAAAATATGAGTGAAATAGAAGAATGAGTTCAAGAATATGAAGATGAAAATGCTGAGAAAAAAAATGCAAAAAATAAACAAAAAAAAGATGTGAGTAGTTTAACTACTTCTTGAAGAAAATCTTTTGTAGAATATAAATTATCTCAAGATATAGATTTTTTTGATGAAAAAAACTTAGAAATAAATAAAAATTATGACTTATTTTTAGAATATTTAAGTTCACAAAATGAATATGAACAAACAGCTAGAGAAATTGCTGATTTTTCTGATGAAAATAAAAAAATATTACAATGACAAATGAAGAAAGAAGTTGTAAGGCAAAAAGTATGATTAAATAAGAATATAGCAACAGCAAAAAAACTCATAAATAATGAATTTAATATTAAAGATGATAAATTATTAGATAAAAAATTAAAACAAGTTTATGCAAGTAAAAATTGAAAAAGTGAAATTAAAAATATTTTATCTAAAAAAATATCAAGAAATTCATTTTTAAGAAAACATTTAGATTGAAAATTTGAAAACATAGAAAAAGATGATAATAGTGAATGAGAAAATGAACTTTTAGATATTAATTGATTAAATATTGATGAACTATCTCAAGAACAAATAGAAACTTTAAAAAAGATAAAATTAACTAATCAAACACTTGATAGTGATGATTTAATTACATTTTTATGATTATTATCTCCCGAAAATAGAAATGCTGTTTTAATACATTTTAACCCAACTTTATCTTTAGAAGATTTAGTTAAGACAAAAGTATTAAGAGAAGAAACTGCATTAAGAATTTTAAAAGATTCCATAAAAAATGTAGAACCTAAATTGTCTGAAAAAGAAATTAAAGACACATTCAATGAAAGTATTGATTTAAAAAATATTTATATAAATATTGAAGATTTACATGAAAATGAAATAAGAAAATTTTTAGAAACAAAAGAGGCTGTTAAACCTATTGTTGATGAATTAAATTCAGTAAGAAATGATATTGAGAAAAAACAAAATGCTAAATTTTATGATGAAAGTTTTTTGAAAATTAATGAACAATGAAAAATTCATGATAATTTTAAAAGTTTTATAACAAATGATAATAATGATGAAGTTAGTAATTTAGTTATTTCTTCTATATCTGATTTTAAAAAATGATGATATATAAAAGTAAATTCTTGAAACTGAAAAGATACATATTATTATATTGATGAAGTTGATTTAGGTTGAACTAAATCAGATAAACATATTCTAATAAAAAATTTAACTTCTAATTATTGAAACTGAGTTAGAGAAAAAGAAAATGTAGATAACGAAATGATGACTTATGAAGAATTATACAGAATTCTTCAATCTTCAAAAACTATAAAAGATAGTTCTGTAGAATTTTTATCTGAAAAAACATTTAGTTCTAATAATTTTGAATCTGCTCCAGAAGAAGAAAATATAAAAACAGAAACTGATTTGAAAAATATTTTAAATAAAGAATGATTATTAGATGAAGATTTAATAAATATTCCTTTTAAAGATTTAAAATTTAAGGACAAAGAAAAAAATGAAGAATTTTACAGATTCTTTTCTAATACAGATGATTCAAAACATGAATTAACATTTGATTGATCAAATCAACAAATGAAATATTCTGATTTTTTTCATGAATTAAAAAGAACTAAAGAAAAATGAAAACCTTATAAATTAGAAAAAAAAGTAAGTTGATTATCTGATTTTATAGAAAATAATGAGTTCTTTTCAAAACAAGATGTTGTTTTACATAAAGATTGAGATAAATTAGTTAAAAGTGCAGATAAAGATAAAAAAATAACAAAATGAATTGAGCATTTTATATGGGATAATTCTGAAACAATTACAATAAAAAATATTTCAGAAAATTGAATTGAATATGAAACATGAATAAAGAAAACAGATGAAAAAATAAAAGATAAAAAAACATGAAAAACTATTAAGGTAATAACTAATATTGAACAAAAATTCTCATATAAAGGTTGAGAAAATAGTTTTGATAATTTTTTATTAATTGCAAATAAAAAAGATGTTTCTTTTAAAACATTAGATTATGATTCTCCAGAAGTAGAAGTAAAAGAATGAGGTAAGAAACCTTTTGAAGAAAAATGATCTTTCT
This sequence comes from Candidatus Altimarinota bacterium, assembly GCA_030950465.1. Lineage (GTDB taxonomy): Bacteria > Patescibacteriota > Gracilibacteria > BD1-5 > UBA6164 > CALLPO01. The sequence goes on from JAUZRO010000032.1 coordinate 11,506, forward strand.
TCTGAGCATGGTTTTCTATGTCAAGTTTATCTGAACTTATTCAGTGATGAGAAATGATAACTAATGCAATTAAAGAATATTTTGAAAGATGAAATGATTTAAAAGCAGCCAAATTTGCTCAAATGTTTTGATGAGTTTTACCTGATGAAGTCCAAAAAAAATTAAGATTTAATACAACAGAAAAAAGAAAAGAAGTAATTGAAAAGATTTTTAAACAATTAGATGAGGATAATGCAGCAGATGCTTGAGAGTATATAATAAATAAAATTTTAAATAATAAACATGCATCTAAGGAAGAAGTATTTGCTGCTATTAGATATATGACTTTAAAAAGATGATCTCTATATTGAAAACCTTTTGTATGAAGAGAGTCAGAATATATTTGGTACCAAAGGCTGTGATGAGATTTAAATAGTACTGAATTTAAAGAATGGGAAAAAAAGGCTTCTAATAAAGATAGAGAAAATGCTGCTGTTTGAAAAAAAGATCCATCATATCTTACAGAAGAAAATTTATTAGAAAATGTAATATTAAAAAGATTATGAAAAGATTGAAAAGCTCTATATCCAAGAGTAGAAAAAGATTTCAATAAATATATTAATGAATGACAGGCCAATAGATTTAAAAAATGAGAAGATGAAACAGCAAATGCCTTTACTGTAAGTGAAAAAACAGATAACTTTGTAGGACAACTAGTCTGATGAGAAAAATCTAGAGCATTATGAGCTATGACAAAAATTTTGTCAAAAAATTCAAATTCTACATCTCTACACTTTCCTGGTTTTTTAATTTCAATGAGTTGATATGCTAAAAACTTTAATCCATCAGAATTAAATAAAGTTGTAGGTTCATTTTATTCTACTCCATCAACTAGTTTACTTTTTTCACTTTGAGAAGATCTTATAGATACTTATCAAAATGCAATAATAAATTTTTATGAGGATACTAATAAACCTAAAAAAGCTGAACGATTAAGAGGAATACTTAAATTATGACTAATTGAAAAAATAAAAGGATTAGAAAGTTTTTGGTGAGAAAATAGTAAAGAATTAATGAACTTTCTTAATATGAAAGATTGATTTATTCCACTAAATAAATGAACAGAGAAAGACAAATGATGACACTATAAAAAATATTTTGATACATTAAAAGGTGAATTTGATTCATGAGAATTTAATTTTAAAGAAAATGATTATCTTAGTACATGAAAATTTTGAGATACTGCATTAGCAGAAATGTGAGCAGAAACTATTTTAGAAGATAATATTGTAATATCTCAAAATTTATCCCATAGACCTGAATCTAAAGAAATATCTGATATTTTTTTAGAAAGGTTAAAAAAAATAAAAAATAACTCCTTTAACCATGATATAGATGAAAGATTTAAGTTATTCTCTTTAACATATAAACCATATGAAAA
>JAUZRO010000033.1 GCA_030950465.1 Candidatus Altimarinota bacterium
CTATTATTCAAACTATTAAAAGAAGAGCTAGATGATTTAGAAATTTTGAGAATTTTAAGACTATGATTTATTTAAGTATTTGAGATTTTGAAGTGAGTGTAAAATAGATATTCTACCTAATTGATTTAAGGAAGAGCCATATTCTTTAATAAATGCTGAGACTCCAGGAATTTTCTGACTATGAAATACTAAAGAAGAATCTATAAAAGAATATTTATCTTGATTTCATGATAGCATTTTAATTAATGAAAATAAAAATTATTTCTAAATGTTAAGAATCCCCCTAATTTCTCTAACTGGTTTTCTCCCCCTTAATAAGGGGGACAGTATTTTTTCACTTTATTTGGGGGATTTTATTAATTGATTTTCATATTTATTAATAATAAACTAGATTTTAAACAAAGTCTAGTTTTTTTATTATTCATTTTTTGCAGAATAAATCTTTTTATGTTAATATTATTTTATAAATTTATTTTAAGTTGTAAAAACAGCTTGTTAACAGAGTGGCTTTTACCCTCAAGGGGCACCTAGAGCACTTTGTAATCTAACAAAAAAGGCAATGATTTTAAACAAAATTAAACAATTCTTCCTAAAAAATAAAAAAGAGATATTATTCTTTTTGTTTTTTATCACTTTCATTTTTTCAATAGGAGATACTTTTGCAGCAGAAGAAAAAGATTGAATGAGTACACTTATTGAATGATTGAACTTTATAATAAAAATAGCTTCAACAATAATTTGATTATTATCCTCTTTAGTAGCATTACTTCTTAATCCAGGGTGGATTAATGGTTCAATATTTGGTTTAGATGTTTATTTAAAAGATATTTGGATTTTAATTTCTAATATTGTATATTTTGCATTTGCCTTCATACTTATAGCAATTGCTTTTATGAATATTGTATGACAATGAGGAGGAACTTGGGAACTAAAATCAGCACTTCCTAAATTTGTAGTATGAGTAATTATAGTGCCTTTCACTTGGTTTTTTGTACAATTTGTTCTTTCAATTTCAGCTTTTCTAACATTAGCAGTTTTAAGCCTACCTTATGATGTAATGGAATGAAAGCCTGCATATAATAAAATAGAAAAACAACAAATATGTAGAAATTTTGTAATTAATCTTAAATCAAAAGTAGAAAATGACTCTACAAAACAATTAAAAAAATGTTTAGAATGAAATGAATATAATGCTAATGATAATAAACAATGAACATGGGTTTCTCTTTGAAACCTATTAAGTTGAAAAACTGGTTCTAATTCTGCTTCTTCTTCAGTATTTTCAATAATCAATATATATACATATTGAGTAATGAAAATACAAGATTTAACAGAAATAACTAAAGATCAATTACAAGAAGTTAAAACACTTACAGATTTAGGTTTAAAATTAGTATTTGATGTTCTTTTTCTTATTATATTTCTTATAATAATGGTTGCATTATTTATGGCTCTTTTTGCTAGATGAATATGGTTATGGGTTTATGCAATGTTTTCACCAATATTTGGATTATTATTTTTCTTCTGAAAATCAAAAGAATGAGTAAATAAAATTTCTCCATTAGAATTTATCAAATTAGCTCTTGTACCTGTATATGTTTCAGCTGCGTTAGCTTTTGGTATGATATTTATGTTTGTAGCTTCACACTGATTAACAGAGGTACAATCTAATTGAGATAGTTTTTTTACAGATATTTCAGAATGAGATAAAAAAGCATCAAAATTAGAAATATGAGTTTTTTCAATTACATTGGAATGAATAACTTGATGAGAAAGAAAAAAAGGTCCAGACTGAACTTTTATACAAAGTTTATGAAACTGAATAGGTCAAATGTTATTACAAGTATTCTGACTAGTAATCCTATGGATAGCAGTTATGGCTGCACTTAAATCATCAGAAATTACAGAAAATGTAGTTAAACCAATCATAAGTTTTGGTGAAAGTATCTGAAGTCTTGTAGCCAAAGCACCACAATATGCACCGATTATTCCGACACCAGGGGGGCGAGTTAGTGCTTCTTGAATGCAATATGCAGCATCCAGTTTTAAATCAGATATAGAAACAAAATCAAGAAATACGTGAAGCAAAATTACATCTTTATTTTTATGATCTGATGCTAAGATGATGGAAAGTATAAACTGATTAAAGTGATCTATTGATAATTTATGACTTGAAACAACAGATACAGCAAATAAAATGAGAGAAACAATGAAATGAAAAACTGCAAGTGAATTATCTATTAATAATCAATTCATAAATGAAGCTAAAAAATATGAAAAAATTTTTAAAGATAAAAAAGATAAAGAAGAATATTCAAGATTAATAACATCAAAAAATGGTAATGATTTTTCTAAATGAATGTTAATGGTTGATAAATATATGGATGATAATTGAATGAAAAATTTTAGTCCATTAGAAAAAAATAATCAATGAGCTAATCTTTCAAGATGAAATGAAAAATGGTTTAATAGTATTAATTCAGTTAAACCTTCTTGAGATAATAATAAAAAAGATAATGCAACTAATGATGCAAGTTCTTCTTCAAAAATTGAAAAAGTGAAAGAGGCTAGTAAAAAAACTAGTACAGAAACTAAAACAAGTACAGATAGTTCTTGAGGTACCACAACTGAAACAACTACAGAAACAAGTTCAGATTAAGGAGATTAAAAAAACAGAAAATAAATTTTCTGTTTTTTTTGTGGGTGGGGGAAATATAACTCTGGGGGATATGTATAATTTTTAGGAGGTGGCTTTTGGGAGTTGAAAAGAGACCGGTCCTTGGGGTTAACTGGTTGAGTTAAAGGACCGGTCTCAGGGAGAAATAAATTTTGTTAAAATATATTTTGACTTTATTGTGGTTTTTGAATATAATAAAAGTACATATAATAAATATGCTATTCTCTGAGTGCTACTCTTAAACATTTTAAAATAAAAAAAGCCTTTCGTAGAGGCTTTTTTTATTTTATTCTTAGAAACATTTATTTATATCAATAAATATTATTACTAAAATAACTATAATAAATAACACTATTCTCATATTACTATCTTCTTATACTAAATTAAAAAATAAAAATCAATAATATTTATAATTATTGATTTTTTTAGTGAACTATTGAATTATAATCTTGTTCTGTTCAGAAAATATAATAAACTGTTACTTCTTTATTTAATTCATTAATTTTATAGAAAATTCTATACTTTTTTCTTACTGTTAATACTCTTAAGTTATTTTTAAAAATAGGATATGCTGAAGGAAATACTTTTAAAGTTAAAATATTTGCCATTATCTCATTATAAATTTTATTAGCTGTATCAATACTAAAAGACATTCTAAAAATATATTCTTTAATTTTATAAATATCTTCCATAACATAATCTGGAATTATTATTTTATACATATTTTTATATTTTAGGAATATAATTTAATCATAGTTGATATGCTTCTTCAAAACTATAATGTATAGCATTTTTATCATTTTCTCTTTCTTTACAAATTTTTAATATATCTATTTGTGTAATTGTTTTATCTTGAACTAACACACCAAGAGTACTTGTTTCACTGTGCATAATTTTATAGTTAAAATGTAATTAAATTAATTATATATAAAATATCTTTTTTGTAAAAAGATATTAGATTATTTTTCCTAAACTATCATATCACTTACTGCAACTAAATTAATATAATTTTCTTCTCATATTTGTGAAATAACTATTGTTTTTTCTAAAAGTTCTTCTGAGTCTAAAGCCTTTAAATAAATAAAAATATTTTTTGAAGAAATATCTGCTTCAAATTCATTTTCTTCTCAATTTTTTTCACTAGAAATACCACTAAGCATTAGTCAAAAATTATTCATATCATAATCTTTTCCTATTGTATTATCTAAAAATTTTGTTTCTCAAGATTTAGAAATAAATGTATTTGGAATAATTATATCTCCAGTTTTTAATTCTCAATTTGAAAGAATGCTAGCTTTATTACAAATAAGTATTTTTTCTATTAAAATATAATTATTTTTAACAAATTCTATTGTCTTTAAAATATCTTTTCAGTGAATTACTACTAAATTTTCTTCTTCTCAGTCAGAATTTTCTCTATTTTTTTCTCAAATAATTATTTCTTCATTTGTTTTAATGTCTTTTATATCAAGACTTTTTATAAATTCTAAAAATATTTTTTCAGATTCTGCTATTATTATTTTGTTGTTTTGCATTGTTTGTTTAATTTGTAGAGACATCGATTTATCGTGTCTTAAATAAATTATGAGATGCCATAAATGGACATCTCTACTTTTTCCTCCCTTTTTTTAATCTCAAAATTTCATCCCTTAATTCAGCAGCTTTTTCATAATCAGTATTAGCTGATGCTATATCCATTTCTAATTCAAGACCTTTAATAGTTTTATTAACTTCTTTTTCATTTTGAATAGAATAATCTCTTTTAATATTTTTTACTGTAACTTCCTTAATTGAAGAATATACAGTTTTTGAAATAATTCAATGTTTTTTATTATATTCTTCCTGAATTCATCTTCTATAATAATTTAAGTCTATTGCTTTTTTCATTGCATTAGAAATTATTAGATTATCAGAATTTAACCATTTTCATTTATCTACTCTTGTTATTTTTTTTCATAATATATATATATCCCCTCACCCCCCAGCCCCCTCTCCTTTGCAAGGAGTAGGGGGAGTTTTTTTTGTGCTATCCCTCTCCCCCAAGGGAGAGGTTAGGTGAGGGCTTGTTTTTCTCTCTTCAACATACATAGTTACTTTTCATTCTTGATTTCTAGCTGCTCTTCAAATAATTTGAATAAGTGCGGATTCACTTCTTAAAAAACCTTGTTTATCAGCATCTATAATTGCAATTTTACTTACTTCTGGTAAATCAAGTCATTCTCTTAATAAATTTACTCATACTATAACATCAATTTGTCATTCTCTAAGTTCTTTTAAAATTTCTAATCTTTCTAAAGTTTCTACTTCTGAATGAAGATATTTTACTGAAATTCAATTTTCTTGTAAATAAGTAGTTAATTCTTCACTTGATCTTTTTGTAATTGTTGTAATTAACATTCTTTGATTTTTATTTATAACTATATTTAAGTTATTCATAATATCATCAACCATAAATTCCATTGATTTTAATTCAATTTCTGGATCGAGTAATCAAGTTGGCCTAATTACTTGTGGGACAACTCTACAAGTATCAGAATCTTTCCATTCTCAATCTATGATTGGATCAAAGTTATAAAATTTTGATGTTTTTTTAAATTCTAAATTTTGTTTATCTATTTCTTCTTTAGATAATTTTCCCCCCTCCTTATCAAGGAGGGGTTGGGGGTGGTTTTCACTTGCTCTAATTTCATAAATATTTGGAGTAGCTGAAACGGCTACTACTTGTCATAATTTATCCTGAAATTCATTAAATTTTAAAGGTCTATTATCAAAAGCAGAGGGAAGTCTAAAACCATTATCAATTAGATTTTGTTTTCTGGCTCTATCTCAAGCATACATTCCTCAAATTTGAGGAATTGTCATATGAGATTCATCTATTAAAGTTAAAAAATCATCTCCAAAATAATCTATCAAAGTTTGAGCAGGACTTCAAGATGGTCTTCAATCAAGATAACTTGAATAATTTTCTATTCAATTTACATAACCAACTTCATTCATCATTTCCAAATCATACTCTACTTTTGTTTTTAATCTTTCAATTTTAACTGCATCTCCTGAAAGTTCAAAAGTTTTTAATCTATCTTCTAATTCTTCTTTTATTTTTGGAATAATTTCTTGTATTTTATCTTTTGATGAAACTGTATGCTTAGCTGGAAATATTTTTACTTCTTCTAGATATTCATAAACTTCTCAAGTTAAATAATTTCTTCTAGATATTTGACTAATTTCATCTCACCAAAATTCTAATGAATAAACAGTTTCTAAACTTGGAGAAAATATTTCTAATAAATCTCACATAACTTGAAAATTTCAAGGTTTAAAGTCTGCTCCTGATCTTTTATATTGAATTAAAACTAATTTTTGTAATATTTCTTCTATAGGAATTATTTGTCCAACTTTTAAATTAAAAATTTGTTCAATATACATTCTAATATCTCAAATACCATAAATACAAGATACAGAAGCAATAATTATCACATCTTTTCTTTGTAATAAAGATTGAGTAGCAGCATGACGAAGTCTATCAATTTCCTCATTAATAGTTGCTTCTTTTTCAATATAAGTATCAGTTTTAGAAACATAAGCTTCTGGTTGATAATAATCATAATAACTCACAAAATAATGCACAGCAGCATCTGGGAAAAACTCACTAAATTCTTGAGCTAATTGAGCAGCAAGAGTTTTATTATGAGCAATTACAAGTGTAGGTTTATTTTGTTTTTCTATTATATTAGCCATTGTAAAAGTTTTTCAACTTCACGTAACTCACCATAAAGTTTGCCATTTATTTCAATCATCAATATATTTATTAATAGACTTAATAGCACTTTCTTGATCTCCAGCTGGAGAATATTTTGATTTTAGTTTAAAGAATTTTTCTGTCATTTTTGTAAAAAATTATATAAAAGTTTGATTTATTTTAGAAATATGTTAATATTACTGTAGAAGAGGTAGCTTGAAATATAACTTATGGAGGGTATTTAGACAATACGGTTATATCCTATGAAGTAAACTTTGATCAAGTCTCTTTTTTTAGTAATTAAATTTGTATTATTTTAGTTAAATCTAGATTATAATTATCACCTTGAATAAAATCATCTAATATTTTATCTTTATTTATAAAGGAACTAACCAATAATATCTCTTTCTGTATCTTACTCTTTTACAAAGAGCAAGAAAGCTACACTGTACTATTTTTCAAAAATATTATACCACTTTGCTCTTTGTAAAAGAGTAAATGTCCGCAGGACAAAAGAGATATTAAAATGTTAAATTCCTTATTCTTTCTTTTTTTCTAAAATTTATTTATAAAACTATTAGAATATTTTGTTATAAATCATCAAATAATAATTTTTCATTTTCATAACCTTTTTGATTCATCTAAATATATTATCATTTTTTTTATTTAAATTTATTTCTCTTTTTGTAATTATATTTTTTTAATTATATACAAAAAAAGAAATCTTGCAAAATTATAAAAAATTATTATTTTTAAATAAATTAAAATATAATTTATAAAAAATTTGTATATAAAAAAAGACATTTTAGAATTATATAATACTTTAGAAAATAGTTTTGATAAAAAAGTTGATAAAAAATTATTATATAGTGCTTTTTCTTTTGCCTATAAAAGACATAAAAATGAAAAGGACATTGATGGAGAATTAATAGTAAATCATATTTTAAATACAACATTAATAGCTATATCTATTACAAAAGAAATTAAAATAGCATTAACTTCAATATTACAATAATGAAAGAATACACACTACAATTAAAATGCCTCCTCAAGAGCTTGTTAATCAACAAAAAGCTATCTTAAAAAACACTTAACTTATGTGTCCTAAAAAAAGGAGGCTTGACATTCTGTTATTT
>JAUZRO010000034.1 GCA_030950465.1 Candidatus Altimarinota bacterium
AGTTTATTAAAAATCAACAAAAAAAGAGAAAAAAGTTTATTTAAAACTTTTCTTCTCTTTTTTATATGTTTTAATAGCATTATAATATAATTTATAGCTATTATTTTTTCTAGATTTTTCCTGCTATCACGAAAGGAGCCATTAAATTTTGCTAAAAAATTAAATATAATTATATTTATATTTAGTATTATTTATCATTAATAAAAAAGATTATGGAAAAATATATTTATTCAGCTTTGGTTGTGAAGGTTTATGATTGAGATACTGTTACAATAGATATTGATTTGGGATTTAATCATATAATGAAAGACCAAACTATTAGATTATGGGGGATTGATACTCCTGAATTGAGGTGAGATGATAAAATTTTTTGAAAAAAAGTTAGAGATTATGTTAGAGAGAGGATTTTGTGAAAACAAATTATTTTGAAATCTTATAAGGATAAAAAAGGGAAATATTGAAGATGGCTTTGAGAGATTTTTATTGATTGAGAAAATTTAAATGAGGAATTGGTGAAAATGTGATATGCTGTTGAATTTATGAAAAAATAAAAAAACTAAAAATTTAATTTTTAGTTTTTTTGTATTTTTAATTGGTGCCCAGAAAGGGAATTGAACCCTCACGACCTAAGTCAAGGGATTTTGAATCCCTCGTGTCTACCAATTCCACCATCCAGGCATATTTTTTCAAAATATGGTGGAGCCCCGTAAAGGGCCCCATAGAATACTATTTTTTTTAGTATGAGCTTATTATATAAAAAACTTTTAAATTGCAAATTTTTTTTGTTTTTGCAAAATATTAATAAAAAGTTATAATAAATAAAAATTAATATTTAAATAAAAATTATGTATAAAAAAACAGATAGTAAACAAGGTGGCTTTAGCCCCTTGAAAAAAAAGAGCTATTGAAATAAAAGTTATTGAAATAAAGCTTTTGTAAAGAAACCTAGAGATGTAGCTCCAGAGGATACAATTTCTGGTATTTATTCTCAAATGGATGGAAAAGAATTTGGTTTTGTTGATGTTGAAGGTGAAGAAAAGGGATATTTTGTAATTGAAAGAAATAGAAATTGAGCGTTTCATTGAGATGAAGTTTTAGCTGAAAAAAAGATGTTTAACTGAAAAATTGAAGCAGATATTTTTAAAATAGAAAAAAGAGCAACTAAAAATGTTGTTTGAACAGTTCAAATGAAGCAATGAGCAGGATTTGCCTTTATAGTTCCTAATTGAAAAATGTTTAAATCTGATATTTTTATTCCTTGAAAAGATTTAAAAAACTCTGAAAATAAAGATATCGTTAATGTTGAAATTACTGATTTTGAATGAAAAAATCCTAGATGAAGAGTAATTGATATATTATGAAAAAAATGAGATATGTGAATTGATGTAAATTCTTATATTGCTGAAACTGGTTTTTCTCAAAAATTTGATGAAAAATTAATTTCTGATTTAGAAAAAAAATACTCAAATAAAACTCCCCACCTTACAAAGGAGGGGCAGGGGGTGGTCTGAAGAAAAGATTTTAAAGAAATATTTACTTATACTATTGATTGAGAAGATGCAAAAGATTTAGATGATGCAATTTCTATAAAGAAAAAAGAAAATGGAAGTTATTCTTTATATATTCATATTGCTGATGTTGCTGAATATGTAGAAGAAAATTCTAGTCTTGATAAAGAAGCTATTAGAAGAGCAACTTCAGTTTATTTGGCTGATAGAGTTATTCCAATGTTACCTGAAATTTTATCAAATAATCTATGTTCACTAAATATTTGATCTGATAAATTATGTTTAACTTGTGAAGCAACAATTGATAAAAATTGAAATTTAGTACAATCAGATGTTTATGAAGGAACTATTAGAAGTAATTTTAGATTAACTTATAAAGAAGTTGATGAAATAAATTCTTGAGAAATAAAAGTTTGAGATGAATTATTTTGTGGATTAAAATGTAGTGAAGAATTATTAGAAAATATAGCTTTAGCAGAAGAATTAAAAACAAAAATTACTAACCAAAAAAATGAAAGTTGAGTCTTAAATTTTGATTTCCCAGAAACTAAATTAATTTTAAATGAAAAGAAAGAATTAATAGAAATTAAAGAATACCCAAGATATAATTCTAATAAAATGATTGAAGAATTTATGGTTATGGCAAATGAAGCTGTAAGTAGAAAATTTGCACAATTTCCATTTTTATACAGAATTCATGAAAAACCACTTGAAGAATCAAGAGAAAAATTAATTGTACTTTTAAATTTATTTTCTATAGACTTTAAATTTAAAAACTTTGATACAAAAGAAGTTTGAGATTTATTAAATTTAATAAACCACCCCCAACCCCTCCTTAATAATGAGGGGAGTAAAGCTTTAACAAATTGACAAATTAAATTTTTAGAAAAATCTATATTAAGAACTCTATCAAAAGCTATTTATAGCGATGAAAATCAAGGTCACTTTGGATTATGAGTAAAATTTTATAGTCATTTTACTTCACCAATTAGAAGATATCCAGATTTACAAATTCATAGAATTATAAAAGAAAAATTAGCAGAAAAATTAAATACAACAAGAATAGTTCATTATAAAAATATACTACCTTGAGTTGCATGAAATTGTTCTGATCAAGAAAGAAAAGCAGAAAAATTAGAATACAAAGTAAGAGATTATTATATTTGTGGATATTATAAAGAGAAAATTGGAGAAGAATTTAATTGAGTAATTACAACTGTATTACCATATTGAGTTTTTATTCAATTACCAGATACAAGTGAATGATTTTTAGAATTAATTCCAAAATTTGGAGCAGGAGAAGGTTGGGAATATAATGAACAATTAATGAGATTTGAAAATAAATCTCTTAAAAAAGAATATAATCTATGAGACACTTTAGATGTAGTTTTAGATGAAGTTGATATGGAATTATTAAGAATAAATTTTAAAACAAAAAAATAGAGAAAAAACTCTATTTTTTGGCTCTTTTCGTGATAGCAGGAAAAATACCATCTAAATTTCAAGTTTTTTCAAACAAAATCTAGCAGTTAATTTTTTGATATACATAACTTTT
>JAUZRO010000035.1 GCA_030950465.1 Candidatus Altimarinota bacterium
ATAATTTATGTAAAGTTGCAAAAAGAGTTTCACACTGATTTTCTTCAAAAGTTATGTATATCAAAAAATTAACTGCTAGATTTTGTTTGAAAAAACTTGAAATTTAGATGGTATTTTTCCTGCTATCACGAAAAGAGCCATGAAAAGTTGAGTTAAAAAAATAAATAATAATTAAAATATATGAATTCAGATGTTTTTCAAGGAGATGTAGATATAGTTTTAAATAATTTTAATAAAGTTTTAAAATTACTAATTTTTTGTTATGAAAAAATTATCTCTGAAATTACTTTTAATTTAGATGAATTTGAAAATTTTATTAGAAATATTTTTATAACAAATTTAAGAAATAATAAAAAGCTTTTTTGATTATGAAAAATATATTTTGAAGCTGAACTAGAAGAAATAAAAGATAATTATACAACTTGATGATTTATTGATATTAAAGTTTGAAATATTGAATGATGAGATTTTTGTGATGAAAATAAATATTTTGCTTTTGAATGTAAAAGAATAAATTGATATTCAGAACATAAAAAAGAGTATGTAGATAATTGATTATCAAGATTTATTTCAGGTCAATATTCAAAAAGTATGCAATTATCTTGAATGATTTGATTTGTTCAATGATTTAAAAAATGAAAAAATATTTGAGATAATATTCAAAAAATAAAAGATTTTTTAAAGAATGAAAGTAAAATTAAAATTAAAAGTAATACTATCCAAAATTTAGAATATTATGAAATAGAAAAAAGTTTTAATTATTCATATTTTTCAAAACATAAAAGAGAAAGAAAATTATGAAATATTGATATTTATCATTTATTTTTTGATTTTACTCAATGAACACAATAATAAACTCCACAGCAACATATATTCCCAAAAATAAAATTTCTTCTCAAGAAATGGAACAAAGAATTTCAGAAATATTCCCTGAAATTTCTTTTTGAATTTTAGAAGAAATGACTGGGATAAAAACTAGATATTTTGTAAGTGAATGAGAATATTCTAGTGATTTGGCTATAAAAGCATCAGAAAAATGTTTTGAAAAATCTGAAATAAAAAAGCAAGATATAGACTTATTAATTTTTGCATCTGCTAGTCAGGATATTATTGAACCTGCAACTGGAAATATTGTACAAAAGTGATTATGACTTACTTGTCCTATTTTTGATGTAAAAAATGCTTGTAATAGTTTTTTAAATGGAATAGATATAGCAGATAGTTTTATAAAAAGTTGAAAATATAAAAATATTTTAGTTTGTTCTGGTGAAACTCCATCAAAAGTTATACAATATAAGATATTTAATAGATTAGATTTAAAAAAATATTTTGCAGGTTTTACTCTTTGAGATGCTTGAACAGCAATGATTTTAACAGTAACAAAAGAAAATATTTGAATTAAAAAAACTTATTTTCTAAGTGATTGAAATTCTTGGGAATTATGAACTATAATGTGATGAGGATCAAGGTTTCCACATATTGATAAAAATTATTTTACTTGAGAACCAGCAAAATTAAAAGATAAATTTAAAAGTATTTGAACAAAAGAATTTGAAAATTGATTATCAGAATTGTGATGGAAAAAAAATGAGATAACTAAATTTTTTGTTCATCAAGTGACAATGAGTAATTTTGAATATATGCAAGATATTATTTGAGTAGAAAAAGAAAAATTTGAAATAATTTTACCTAATTATTGAAATATTGCCTCTTGTTGTATGCCATTTGCATTTGATAATTTTTGTAAAAACAATATACTCCATAAGTGAGATAAATTTGTTTTTATCTGATTTGCAAGTTGATTTAGTTATGGTTTAGTTTTTTATGAAGTTTAAATCTTTGTTATAAAGTAGAGATGTCCATTTATGGCATCTTATAATTATTTATTTATTTAATTTTTATTTATGCATGATTATTTTAGTCCAGAATTAACAAATTCTGTGATGTATTTTGAAATATTTTTAGCAATATTTTTAGTTTGAATTTTTATTTTTTGAATGAAAAAATATAAATTTTTTGTTTGGAAATTTTTTGCACTTTGTTTTTGAATTTTTGCTTTTGAAGGATTAACTTGAGCATTATGGCTAAATAGTAATTTATGAAATTATGCATACATTCATAACGATATAAGTTGGGTTATGACTTTAACTTGGGCTTCTGTAATTATGTTTTCAAAAATGATTTTTGATAATTTTAAAAAGAAACTACCTTGTATTTTAAAATATACAAAATTAAAAAAGTCTAAAAATTTTAAATTAATAAAAGAATTTGTTTTTGTAACAATACTATCAAGTATTTTATGATTATTATTATTAATTTATTTAAAAAATATTTGAGTATTCTCTTATTGAAAAGAAATGCAAGAAGTAATTAATTCTTGAATAACAGTTTTTTGAAGGCCTTTAGAAGCAATAATTTATTTTCCAGTTTTTGTTTTTACTACTTTTAGTTTTTATAAATATTGGGAATTAGCAATGCAAGACAAAAAATTATTTGATGATTATAAAATAAACTTTTCAAAAGATATTTTGATTTCATTAATAATAATTTCTTTAATTTGATACTTAATTCATCCAATTTTATTAGTAGAAAATATTTTTATTTATATTTTATTATTAATTTGATTTGTTATAAATTTAATAATAACTTGATGAATTATATCTAAATTTATAGACTTAACTCTATTTATGAGATTTATTTCAGGAACATTTATTTTCACAACTATATGAAGTTTTATCCTTAGCTTTTTTGTAAAATATTGATATATAAATTTTTCAGAATCAATTAAAGATACCTATACAGTCAATACAATTCAAATGCCTTTAGCAAATTGAATTACAGATGTAGAGTTTTGAGGGATTTTACTTTTTTCATATTTAATGGTTGCAATAATCAAATATTTCAAAATTATTACAGATAATAAAGAAATAAAAATTAGTAATAAAAATATGACATTCAAAGGATTTAAAAGTTTATTTATTAATAAAAAATAGTATGAAAAATATTATAAAAAGAAATCTATGGTGAGAAATTATAATATCTCTAATATTAATTTGATTTACTTTCTGATGGGGATTAATATTAGTTTTAGGATATTATATTTATAAAAAAGATTTTAGATTTATTGGAGGTTTATTTTATACTTTTGGTTTATTTTTTGCTTCATTGTTTGCTTGTTTACCATTTGTAGATACTTCAAATAGTGGTTTTATCCCTTTTATTCTTATATGATTTTTACTTTTTTGGATTTTTACTTTCAATAAAATGTTTTCTTGAAATTGAAAAAAAGAAAATATTAATAGTAGAAAAAGAAAAAAATAAAGTAGAATATTAATAATATTTTTTATGAAAAATAAAATAAACTTGTAGGAAAATCAAAAATTATGCTAAAATTTTATGAAGATTTTGTAAAGCTGAACAAATTTGCAAAGCCTTATGTTTTAAATTTAATT
>JAUZRO010000036.1 GCA_030950465.1 Candidatus Altimarinota bacterium
AGTTTCTTCTATATCTTTTTCTTTTTGTACTTCAGATAAGTCGATTATTTCTATATCTTCTTTTTTATTAGTAGAAGATATTCATTCTTTTATATAATTTGTTGAAATAGAATTAGCAAAAAATTCTAATCTATTTCTGATAAATCATCAAGAAAAGATTCAAAATTTTATTATTAATAATACAATTATAAATGTAATGAATCATTCTTCATTAAATGGACCATCTCTATCAATAAAAAATGAAAATTGTAATCAAATCATTATTGATATTAGACAAGCAAATCTATTTAATAGTGTAAACATAAATTATTTTATAAAGAAGTATTATTTTAATTTTTTAATCATTAGAAATATTCATCATCCAAATATAAATACTATAAATAGGAGTAGTCATATAAAGAAAGTAGAGTTTGATTCTATATATCTGTTATCAGTTTCATCACATTTATCTCAAATTCAGTCTTTATCTATATCTTTTTGAAGGGGATTATATTTATAAGGACAATTATCATTAGCAAATAGTATTCAGTCATTATCTATATCTTTTTTAGAAAAAATGTTATATTTTGGATTTAATTCTAAATTTATATTTATTATTTTTGTATTTTTATCTATAGAAAAATTATCATAGTTTAATGCTTTGGTGTTAAAATCTTTTGTTTTACAATTATAATTTGAATATATTTCTATATCAGAATTATACATTGATTTTACTAGAATAGTATTTGATTTTTTAGGAAAATTTAGTTCATATATTTTTATATTTTCTATATATGTTTCTTTATTTTTTGATTTAAAATTTATTTTTAAGTATTTAAATCAAAAATCTGTTATATTTTCTTTTTTTATTTTATCCCATTTTATTCTATCATTACTTATATAATATTCTGGGTAATAATTTTGTGAATAATAATTAAATATAAATGAAAAATTATTTTTTTGAGTTTTTTCTTTAAATTCTAATATGATTTCATTTTGAGTTTTACTATTTAATTCTTTATAAGTATTTTTATTAAAATCGAG
>JAUZRO010000037.1 GCA_030950465.1 Candidatus Altimarinota bacterium
TTAATTAAGTAATTTCTTATACTTTATTAGTATAACCATTTTTTTTAAAATTGCGAGAGATTTTTCAAGAAAATTTACAAAAAAAATACCACTTTTGAAAAGTGGTTGATAGTAACGTTCCAACTATTTTTGAAGGACTTGTTTTAGAATCAATATTTTTTAAACCAATATTTTTTAATATTTTATCAAAACCTAAACCAGATAAAATACTTGTTATAATTTGTCTTATTATTTTTGCTACAAAATAACTTATTGCAAATATTACAACAGCTCATAATAAATTTGGAATAAATCCTGTAATATTATTTATAATATCTTTTATTGGAGCAACTAATTCTTCTTGACCTAATTTTTCTAGAATTGGAGTAATGAAGAATAAAATTACTGCCCAATATCCAACTATACCTGCTGTCTCAGATAATGATGTTTCAGAATCTTGTGAATTTAATTTTTTATCTAAATTAATAGATTTAGCTCATTTAGTAATTCCAGCTTTTGCTAAAACAGCTAGAAACCAAGCGACTAAAGCTAATAAACCAGCATTAATAAAATTCATTAAATAATTATTTACTAAACTATTTATTGAACTTTGTTCAATAACACCTGCAATAGCAAGTCCACCAACAGTACCAACTAATAATAAAACATAATATAATACTTTAGAAGTAATCTTTCAAACCTCATCCATATCTAATTTAACATCAACAATTTTAAAAGCTTTTTTAATAAATTTAGCTTTTCAAATTAATTTACCAACTAAACTTGCAATAACTTTTGCAAGAATAAATACTCATACAATAATAGTAATAGTAATAAGTACTTTCATTACTAAACCACTAGAAAGACCAATCTTTTCTAAAAATTCACTCATAATATAGAGTTAATAAATAATATGTAATATAGATTACAAAGATATTATAATATTTTTTATTATTTTGTAAAATTTTTTTGCATTATATGGATTTATATGATATTTTTTGTTATAAGTTTATATAAAAATAATAAAAAAATATGTTCTCAAGTAAATATTATTTATCAAAATTAATTGATAATAGCTTATCATTAAGCAAAATAGAAAAAATAAATATTTTTAATTTTGCTACTAAAAATACAGATAAAATATCAGATTTTATAACAATTTTAGAAGATGATAAAAAATGATGGGATTTTATAAAAAGTAACTATCAAAAAAAAGTAAATTTAATTTGAGAAAATTTTAAAAATGATTTAAAAAATTGAATAGAAAATGAAAAAATTAAACACACAAATAAAATTAAAGATAGAATAAACTTGTAGGAAAATCAAAAATTATGCTAAAATTTTATGAAGATTTTGTAAAGCTGAACAAATTTGCAAAGCCTTATGTTTTAAATTTAATTTAACAGTTCAAAAAGAACCTATAATTCTATTTCTTAGCTTATTTG
>JAUZRO010000038.1 GCA_030950465.1 Candidatus Altimarinota bacterium
TTCCGATCTAAATAAATTGTCTTTCTGTAACTATTCAAGTAATTGACCTGATTTTATCTTCTGATATTTTAACATTATTTTTATTACAAAAATCCTCTAAGTTATCTATTATTTTTAAAATTATTGCATTTTCTATTTTTGTTCAAATAGGACTTTCTACTATAATTCCCTCTTTTATTTGAGAAACTAAAAAATCTGGAACAAAATATAAAAGTCCCAGTGTATCAAAGGTTTTAGTAAATGGAGAAGTTAGAATGTACATTTAATAAGGAATTTAACAAATAATAACTCAATCCCCTACGGGACTTTCTCTTTACAAGAGAAAGGTGTTAGTATTTTTTGAAGAAAATTTATTTCTCTAAAATAGTTATAAAATTTTTTTTATTTTTAAATAATTTATTTTCTACAATTTTAAAATTATTTTTTTTAGCTAAATAATCTAATTCAGATAAGTCAAAACAATGGTAATATCTATTATTTGTTCAAAATAAAATATTATAATCAGTACTTCAAAAATTATTATCAGAATTTTTTATTATAGATGATTTATATTTTTCATTATTAGCTTCTGAATTTAAAGCCCAATTAGTCATAAAAATTTTTCATCATTTTTCTAATAAATTATATGCTTTTTTAAGTACTTCTTCCCTATCTTCTAGATTATCTAAATGATGAAAACTTGCTATAAAAAATATATGAGACCACCCCTTAATCCCCTCCTTTATAAGGTGGGGAGAATCTAAACATAGCATATTTAAATTTAAAAATTCTTTATCTGGAAAAGATTTTTTTGCCTCTTCTAATAATCAAGTTGATAAATCTATTCAAGTATAGTTAATTTTAGAAATATCATAATTATTAGAGATTTGTTCTAATAATCTTCAACTTCAACATCAAATATCTAGAATATTAAAACTTCCCTCTCCTCCAAAGGACAGGGGTTGGGGGTGGAGGATAGTTTCTAAAAAATAATCTATCTCTTCCCATTTCATATTTTTTCTAGATTTTGCAAATGTTTTTGCAAAATTATTATAATCTACCATTAATATTTTTTAATTATAAGACAAGGGGCTAAAGATCCTTGTTATAACTACTATTTTTTAGAAAATTTCATTAATTTATTATTTGACACCAACAAGGGTCTTTAGCCCCTTGTAAATATAAGGTGAGTTATAATAGTTTTTTCTAATTTGTAAAAAGTTATTATTAATATTATATCTATTTTTTTTGTTAAATAAAACTATTTTTAGTATAATTAAGTAAATTATTAATTAATAAAAAAATATGCAAAAAATAAAACCACTTTGAGATAGAGTATTATTAAAAAAATATGTAGAAAATAAAGAAAAAACTAATTCTTGAATTTATATTCCTAAATCTGAAAAACAAGAAGTTTCTTATATTTATGAAGTTATTGAAACAGCAGAAAAAGTAGAAAATATAAATACTTGAGATAAAGTCCTTTGTTGACAGTATTCTGGAGATGAAATTAAAATTGATTGAGAACAATATAAAATAGTTTGAGTAGATTATTTATTAGCAATAATAGATTAAACTTGTAGGAAAATCAAAAATTATGCTAAAATTTTATGAAGATTTTGTAAAGCTGAACAAATTTGCAAAGCCTTATGTTTTAAATTTAATTTAACAGTTCAAAAAGAACCTATAATTCTATTTCTTAGCTTATTTG
>JAUZRO010000039.1 GCA_030950465.1 Candidatus Altimarinota bacterium
TCGTTTTATGAGTTACTATGGAAAAAATAAAAATTCCAGATGATTTAGTTGCAAGATGTGAATGAAGAAGTTCAATTTGAAGACTATGAGTAGTAATTCACTCAACAGCAGGTTTTATACCTCAATAAAGACAGATTGTTGATATCTGTTAACATTTTCTTTGACTGAACCAAAAAAGAAATCCACAGTTAAATGTGATTGTCCATTTTGTTCAGAAAAAAAGAAATAAAAAAAAAGATAGAAATGCATTTCTATCTTTTTTTATTTGATCTATCTCTTGTAAGAATATGAGATTAAATATATTATATTATATTATTTAATTTTTGCAAAACTTTTTTTATTTTCAGCCTCTAAATATTTTATAATCTCAGAATTTAACAAATTCTTTTTCATTATCTTTTTTATTTTTTCTATTTTTATTTAATTTATAAGAAATATACCATATATTTGTTCATATAAATATTATAAATATTCATATTGCATATGCTATTAATGCTGGTGCAAAAATTATAACAAGTCAGAAAATTATTAATCAAGTTGGGAATTTTGGAAAATTAGACATAATTTTTATTTTTAAATTTTAATAAAAGTATTATAATAATATTATATTAATAATCAAAATTTTATTAACTAAAATAATATTTTATTAATTAAAATAATAATAAAAAATAATGATAAAAATATATATATTTGCAGATAGTTACAAAGTTTATGAAAAAGCAATTTCAGAATATGAAAAGAGACTTTGAAAAGATTTAAAAATAGAAAAATTAAAGTGTTTTAAAAATTCTAATTCTGATTTAGTTATTGAAAAAGAAACTGATTTTTTAAAAAAAATATTAGAAAAAAATAAAGGATTTAAAATAATTTTAAGCCCAGAGTGAAGGAAATTTAATACTCAAAATTTTTATGAATATATAGAAAATAAAAAACAAAATTATTGAGATATAAGTTTCTTTATATGATGAGCAAATTGACTTGATTATAAATTATTGAAAAATCATTCAGATTTACAGCTTAGTTTATCTGATTTTACACTTCCCCACTCCCTTGCTTTACTTGTTTTAGTTGAACAAGTTTATAGGTTAAGTATGATAAAAAAAGGGACTAATTATGATAAATAAAAAATTCCCCTATAATCCCCTTTTATAAAGGGGATGAACACAATATTAATTATAATAATAAAAATGAATATAAAACAAAAAATAATTTCAGAATTGAAAAATACTGAAATACCAAATTTATCTTTTCTTTTTAGTGAAGAGGTTTTAAATATAGCAGAAGAATTATTATCAGAATTTCTTGAAGAAGAAAAGCAAAATTTTAAAAATAAATTAGAAACAGATAATTCTAAAATTAATTTTGATTTATTTGAAGAAGAATCAAAAATGGGTTATTTTTGGTCTTTATTAAACCATTTAAAAAGTGTTAATTCTGGTGATAAAATTAGAGAAATAACTGAAAATATAGAACCTAAATTAGCAGAATTTTGAAATGAAGTTAGTTACTCTAAAAGGTTTTTTGAAATGTTTGAATATTGTTTAAATAATTGTGAATTAGATGAGGAACAAACAAAAATAATTTATGAAACAGTTAAAAATTATAAAATAAAATGAATAAATCTAAGTTTAGAAAAACAAGAAGAATTAAAACAAATTAGTTTAGAATTAAGTAAATTAACTACAAGTTTTTCTAATAATGTTCTAGATTCAGAAAAAGAATTTGAATATTTTTTAGAAACTGATGAATTTTTGAAAGAGTTTCCAGAAAGTGATTTAGAAAATGCTAAAAATTTATATGTTGATAAGATGAAAGAAAAAAAGTCAACAGAGGGATTTAGCCCTTTGTGATATGCTTTTGATTCAAGTTCTTCAAGTTATGTTGCAATTTTGAAATATTGTAGTAATTCAGAAA
Source organism: Candidatus Altimarinota bacterium (assembly GCA_030950465.1). Classification (GTDB taxonomy): domain Bacteria; phylum Patescibacteriota; class Gracilibacteria; order BD1-5; family UBA6164; genus CALLPO01. The sequence continues at coordinate 1,915 of JAUZRO010000039.1, forward strand.
TCAGAAAACATTTTGCAGAATCTCATTCTAGTTTTGCTTCAAATTGAAAATATGATAATAGAGAAAATGTTTTAAAAATAATTAATTTAAAAGATAAAAAAGCTAAACTTTTATGATATAAAAATTATGCTGACCTATCTTTAGAATTTAAAATGGCAGAATCTCCAGAACAAGTTATTGATTTACTTAGTGATTTATCACAAAAAGCTAAACCAAAAGCAATGGCTGAAATTGAAGAAATAAAAGAGTTTTTTAATTTATCTGAATTAAATTCTTGGGATATGTGATATTATGCTAGAATTTTAAAAGAAAAAAAATATAAACTTGATGATAAAAAATTAAAGCAGTATTTTGAATTTGAAAATACAAAAAAGGCTTTATTTGAAACTGTTGAAAAATTATATGGTATTAGAATGGAGAAAGTTAGTAGAGATGTAGCAATGCTACACCTCTACAGTGATGATATTGAATATTATAAAGTTTATAAAGACCAAAAATTTATAAGTTATTTTATTTGAGACTATTTTTATAATCCAGATAAGAGAAGTGGAGCTTGGGCTGATGAATTAAGAAATAGATTTTGAGAAAAAAAATCAATAGTTGTAAATGTTATGAGTTTAGTTAAAAGTAAAACTTGAAAAACACTTATGACACTATGAGAAGTTACAACACTTTTTCATGAATTTGGTCATGCAATTCACTCAATGCTTTCAAAATCTCAGTATGCAGAATTATCAGGTTTTTGAGTAGAATGGGATTTTGTAGAACTTCCAAGTCAAATTTTAGAAAAATGGGCAGAAGATGATTTGACAATAAGTAATGTGGCAAAACATTATGAAACTTGAGAAAAATTACCTTTAGAATTATTAGAATCATTAAAAAATTTAAAATATTTTTGAACTTGAAATTTTGTTTTAGGGCAAAGTTCTTATTGAGTAATTGATATGATGTTTTATTCAGGAGAAAAATTTGATTCAGTAGAAGATTTAGATAAAAAATATTTAGAAAAAATTAATAGTTTATCTATTTTTAAAAAAGAAGAAAGTTATAAACAATATGCTAGTTTTAGCCATATTTTTGCAGGTTGATATTCAGCTGGATATTATTCTTATATTTGGGCAGATATTATAGTTGATGAAATTTGGGCAGAATTTAAAAAGCATTGAGTTTATAATAAGGAAATAGCAACTAAATTTGAAGAAAAAATTCTGTGAGCAGGTTCTATCAAGGATGCCAAAGATATGTTTGAAGATTTTATGGGGAGAGGAGTTAAAATAGATGCATTTTTAGAGGAGAAAGGTTTAAAATAAAAAACAGCAAAATGAATTTTGCTATTTTTTAGTATTTTAATCAAATAAAGAAGATTTTTCATTATCTCATCATAAACTAAATTTTTTATTTTTCTTTCTTCAAAAAATATTAGTTTTTTCTTTTAAAATATTGTTTTCTGTATTTGTGCCTTTATTAGATTTTTTTTCAATACTTTTAATTTCTTCAATTTCTATTTTAGAAGTATTAATATCATCAAAACTAAAAACTATTTCATCTTCTTTTTTATTTTTTTCTTCATTTAATCTTTTATTTAAATTCATTAATTCTGAAGTTTCAGAAAGTAAATAATCTCTTTCTTGAGATAAATATCCTTTTTCTTGAATTAATATTTTATTATATTTTAGAATATTATTATGATCATCTTTTAATTTAGGATCACATTCTTTATATCAAGTTATTTTTCTGAATATAAATCTTATAAATCTAAGTGGAAGAGTGTAGATTATAAAAAATAAATATAAAAATATCGCTGATAAAATATAAAGAATAAAAAATGTTAATCATCATCCTTCAGTTTTTACTTGTTTTGAAAAATCTTTTAAAATATTTTTAAAATAATTAATTACAATAATTTCAGTTTCCTTTTTAGAAATAACTGTATTTTGTAAATTTCTAACATCTTCTTTTAATTTAGAATTTTGATTCTCTAAATTAGATTTTTCTCTTTTAATATCTTTAAGAGTTTTTGTCTCTTCTAAAATTTTAAAATACTTTTCTTCTAATTCTTTATTATTTTCTTCTAAAATATTATTTCTATTTTCTAAAAGTTTATTTCTAATATCCAATTTTCAACTCCCAGAAAAATCATCTTCAGCAAAAGTATAATTACTGAAAGTTAAAAATATTATGGTTAATGTTAGGATTATCTTTTTCATTTTTTTTAAACTACAAAATAAGTTACTATTGCACCAACTAAACATATTGCTGAAATTAATATTGCCATTAATTTTGCTAGATATTTGGTTGATTGCATTTTTATATATAAAATCTTAACTAAAGTATTCATAATTACTGCAATTGTAATTGTAATTACTCATACTCAGGCAAGCATTTTTTCATCACTTACTAATCCTGCAACTTTTATATAAATTGCATCTACATCTGCAAAACCTGAAACAAAAGCAATTAGATACATTGGCATATTTTCACCTATAAAAGCAACAGCTTGTTTAAGAGCTTCTTGATAATAAATTGCAGTATTCATAAGTACTGAAATCATTACATAAAATCAACCAAATTGAATTGCTGGCCAAATTTCAAATGGACTAGATAATTTAATATCTGCTTTACTTTCTCAAGATTTTTTAGATTCTATATTATATTTTCTCATATAATAAATAGCTAAAATAGCTGAAAATATTGCCATAGATAATGGAATATAAAAAACTCCATAACCTAAACTTAATCATCAAAGTACAAAAATTCATAAAAGTACTCTAAGCATCATTGTTGAAATTCAAATTAGAATTCAACCAGCAAATATTAGTGAAGTAAGTTCTGAAAATTTAGATTTTTGTGCTTGTTTTTCTTGTCCAGCAAGTGAAACTGTTACTGCTGTTGAACTAGATAATGCTCAAAGAAATGCAGCAATTGGTATTCAACCTTTTGCTCAAATAAATTTTGAAAGAAAATATCAAACAAAACCAATTCAAGAAATAAATAATACAAATAACCAAACTTTGAATAAATTAATATCTGAAAATATAGCAAATAATAATCCAGTTTTATTAAGTTCAAAATTTGTTCCAATTAACAAATCTGATACTGGAATATTTGGTAAAATAGGTAAAATAGCTCAAGAAAAAACTAAAAGTTGTAATGCTGCTAACCATTCTTTATGATTTAGTGCTTCTGCAAAATTATCTATTTTATCCCTAAAAGTATTTGTTCAAGTCAAAATAATAGTTAAAATTATTGCAATTGCCTCTTGTCCAAAACCAATTAAAACTCAAATCCAAAAAACTATAAAAGCTCATAATTCAGCAGTAATTCAAGGTCTATTTAATTTGAAACTTCAAAAAATATGTGAAATTGCAATTAATACTAAAACTGATAAAAAAAATACAATTGGCATATATGGCATTTCTACAAAAAAAGTAGAAACTACTCAAAATATTGCTAAAAATATATTAGTTCTCATTCATAAAAAACCAATCTCATCTTTTTCAGAATTCAGGTACATTTCCCTTTGTAATCATACAAATGCTCCAGCAAATAGTGCAATAGCTAATTGCATTAACATAGTGTTTGTTTCCATTTTTTCTTTATTTATAAAATATTATATTTATTATATTATATTTTATAAATAAAAGCTAATTTTAAGCTAAATAAGTTTATTTGACTCACATATTTACAATTTAAAGTTCTCTATTTATTCAATAATAATATTAGGCTCTTCCTTAAATCAATTAGGTAGAATATCTATTTTACACTCACTTCAAAATCTCAAATACTTAAATAAATCATAGTCTTAAAATTCTCAAAATT
>JAUZRO010000004.1 GCA_030950465.1 Candidatus Altimarinota bacterium
ATCTACATTAAAAATCAACAAAAAAAGAGAAAAAAGTTTATTTAAAACTTTTCTTCTCTTTTTTATATGTTTTAATAGCATTATAATATAATTTATAGCTATTATTTTTTCTAGAATTTTCCTGCTATCACGAAAGGAGCCTTTTTTTTAAAATGAATTTTATTTTAAAAGTTTATTTCATAAATTTTTTGTGTGCTGATTTTAGTTGTGGATTTGTTACATGTGTGTAAACTTGAGTTGTTGTAATACTTGAATGTCATAGCATTTCTTGAACATCTCTTATTCAGGCTCAATTACTAAGCAACGTTGTTGCAAAGGAATGTCTTAGTGTATGAGCTGAAATATTTTTTAAAATAAATGCCTTAAGTGCATATTTTTTTATCATTGTTGTAATAAAAAATCTTGAAAGTCTCATTTTTTCTCAGTAAATTTCATCAGTTATTTTAAGGTTTTCTGTTTTAATATTATGTCTAATAAAAAGTGCTTCAAAATTATCAGACCTTTTTTCTAAATAATTATTAATTAATTCTCCAGATTTTTTAGTTAAATATACAACTCTAACTTTTTTTCACTTTCATCTTACTCAAAATTCTAATCTTTTCAAATCTACATTTTTAATATCTAAATTTGTCAGTTCTGAAATTCTAAGTCCTGTTGAATAAATCATTTCCATAATTGCTAAATCTCTTGTTCAAATAATAGTTTCAGTTGATGGACTAGAGAATAGTCTTTCTAATTCTTCTTTTGTCAAATATTCAACCATTCTGGGTTCAGCTTTTATCAAATCAATTGCAGTTGGAGAAAGTGATTTAATTCATTTTTTTTCACAATACTTTAAAAATGCTCTCAAACTTATCATATAAGCATTAGCAGTTTTTATAGAAATTGATTTTTTAGCAGATTTATATAAATAAGCTCTAAATCATTCAGCTAAATCAAGTTCTATTTTTTCAACCTCAAAATTATTAGAGTTTATATCTTTATCCTCTAAATATTCATAAAATTTATTCAAATGTCTATCATATTGAATAATTGTATTTTGAGATTTATTTTTTATAACTTCTAGGTATTCTAAAAAGTTTGTATGTGTTTGATGAAAATTCATAATAATTTTTAATTAGTATTTAAATCAAAAATCTTTATCTGTTTTTGTTAAAATTTCATATCAAGTTTCTGTTACTAGAATTGTATGTTCCCATTGAGCTGAAAAACTTCAATCTTTTGTTTTAACTGTCCAATTATCTTTTAATAATTTTGATTGATGTTTTCAGACATTTATCATAGGTTCAACTGTAAAAATCATTCAAGGTTTTATTTCTTCTCAGCTTCATTTTTTAGCTTTATGAAAAACATGAGGTGCTTCATGAAAATTTATTCAAACTCAATGTCCAGTATAATCCATAACTATTGAATAACCTAAAGGTTCAACGTGTCTAGCTATATAATATCAAATATCTCAAAAATGATTTCAAGGTTTTATTTGCTCAATTCAAATTTTCCAAGCATCATGAGCAGCTTTTATTAATTTATCAGATTTTAAAGTAATTTCTCAAACTGTAAACATTCTTGAAGCATCTCAAAAATATCAATCAACTATTGAAGTTACATCAATATTTAAAATATCTCCTTCTTTTAAAACTTGTCATTTACTAGGAATTCAATGACAAACTGTATCATTTAATGAAATACAAGTATATTTTGGAAATCAGTGATAACCAATACAAGCAGAAATTCCTCAATTTTTTAGAATAAATTCATTACAGATATTATCTAGCTCCTCAGTTGAAATTCAAGCTTTTACAAACTCTCAAATCATATCAAGAGTTCTAGCAGTTAAATTACTAGCTTTTCTAATTCCTTCAATTTGCTTAGGACTTTTTATTATTATTTTTTCTTTCATTATTTATTTTTAATATTATTATATATGATTATATATAAATTATTATAAAAATGAAATCTAAATTATATTATTTACTGATAAATTAAAATATTTTTAATATAAAAAAAAAGAGCCTATTATATTTGCAATATTAAATATTATATAGTATATTATATTTGTAATATTAAATTACATATAGTATATTTGATATAAATTTTTATAAATTAATTTAAGAATATGAAAAAAACAGTTTTATTTATTTTAGTTACTATATTATTAACTTCTTGTTTTTGATGAGAAGATGAAAAAAAAGTACCAGTTGAACCTGAAAAGGTTATTGAAATTAAAGAGGTTAAAGAAATTCCTAAAAAAGAAGTTTCTATTAAAGAAATAGAAAAACTAGCTAATAATCAAAATTTTGATGAGGCTATAACTATTTTAGAAGAGAAGTATAATAATGGTAAAGATAAAATAGAAAATATTTTAAATTATGTTAATGTTTTACTTAGCAAATGAAGCCTTACAAGACAAGAAATTAAATATTGAAAAGAAGTTATAGAAATAATAGATTTATGATTAGTATTATTTCCTGATAATTCTGAATTATATAGATTTAAATGATATGCATATGAAATTATGGAATTATATACTGATTCATTTAAAGCCTATAATAAATCAATTGAAATTAATTCTGAGAATTCTTTTACATATTCTAATAGATGACATGCATATATATTAACTGGAGAAACAGAAAAAGGACTTGTTGATTTATTGAAATCATATGAATTAAATGATAAGTCAGAACATACAATATTAAATTTAGCTAATATTTATTTATGAAAATGAGAAAATGAAAAAGCTGAGATTTATTATAAACAAGCTATAGAAGTTTCTAATAATAATCGTTTTAAAGCAGAGGCTCTATATGCATTATGATGAATAGAAATATTAAGAAAAAATTTAAAAGAGGCTGAAAATTATTTTATAAAAGTAATAAAAATAGACCCCAAATTTGAATTAGGATTTATTGGTTTAGGTAAAGTTCAATTTTTTATGTTTATAGAAGAGTTAAAAATTAATTGAAAAGAAACAGATGATATTTTAATGAATACATCTATTGCAAATTTAAATAAAGCAATAGAACTAAATCCTGATAAAACACTAGTTTATTATCAACTTAAAATTATATATACTTTCTTTTGAAAACAAGAAAAAGTAGAAGAATATACTAATAAAGCTTTAGAGGTACTTCCTAAAGATATAACATTATCTAGTATAGAAAAAGAAGCAATGAAAAAACTTATTAATAATTAAATAACACCATGAAAATGAAAGTTTTATTAATATTTACTATATTAATATGAATAATATGAACAACAAATACTGTAAATGCAGAAATAGCAACTGTGACTTTATGAGATTGAACAAGAGTTTACATAGATGGTAATGATTGATATTGGGCAGCAGTAGCAGTTAATACTTATGATTTTGAGGCACTTGGTGCAGCTTTAATGGGACTTCCAGATCATGATGAGAGTAATTCAACAGTTACAGCTACTACTATAAGTTGTACTAATGGTGTTAGTATTACTATGCTCCCACCCCTTCCTACTTATAGTTTTAGTAGCTCTACATGTTCAAGTTATACATATGCTTGGGATGAAACTTGGTGAAATTGTAGTATAAATTGAGATTGGTCTACTAATTGAGAAATTACTTGTTGACAAACTAGCACTTGGAGTCGTCTTTATTCAGCTTGTTGAGTACAAACTACAACAACTACTGAAACTTGTGATGTATATGGAAATTGTACATCTTCTAGTACTACCTCTTCATGTAATAGAAATAATTGTAATGATGTATCTAGACCAGCTAATAGAAGTACTATAAAAACTATTTCAATGAATTTGAATAGTACTTCATCAAATACTTGTGATGATGGCAAGTATGCTAATAATTCAGATACTTGTTCACTATGAATTAATATCTCTTGATCTACAAATCAAGATAAAAGTATAACTTGATTAAGTTGAAAAGAAATTAAAAATATATTTGATACTTCAGGGGAGCCTTCAAATAGAATTGATTGATGATGAGAAGCTTTGAATTTTGATTCAGTTCCTAATTCATCTATCTCTTGAAACTGAACATCATTTAATTTTAATATTTCATGAATTAAAGCAGTTTCTCCTTTTGATAGTAATAATTGAAGTATTAATTTTAAGGTAGAATGATTAAATAATTTTACAACTCTTACATTAAATAATATTGATTATGATTTTAGTAAACCTTATACTTGAGATATTGATATTGATTGAGATGAATTAAAATTTTGAACTGAACAGACATTAAAATTAGATCCTAGTAAATCTAATTGTGCTAATTGTACTGGAGAATATACTATTAGTAATTATTCTTGATCATTAGATGTTACTGATAGTATAGATTTTACAATTCAAAATATAAATTGAGAAAGTGATTTAAGTGGTTTTCCATTAATTAATTCTACAATAAATTTTATTTGAACTTGATTAATGTGAAATACTGAATTAAAAACAAACCCTCATATTTCATATAGTTTATGAGGTCAAGATGTTAAATATGTATTATGAAAAACTAATAATTCTACTGATGATACTTATATTATTTCATGAACTTCTAAATTTAGAGGGGTAAAAATTATTTGAAATACTCAATTGTCTGGTAAATATAAAACAACATGACAAGATGTTAATATTTCAAATAAAAGTAAGGCTGAAATTAGAAGAGATATAAGAAAAAATGCTTATGAATATACTAAATCTATGATTAGTGGAAGTACTGTTAATTGAGTTAAATATATAGAATGAGATATTACAATATCATGAGAACAAGATTATGAAACACTAGTTGTAAAAAACTGAAATGTTATAATTTCTGGAAATTTAAATACTTCTTGAAAAAAATTATGAATAATAGTTTTAAAAGATAATTATGATGTTAATAGTAATTTTGATGATAAATGAAATATTTATATAAATTCAGATGTAACATATATTGATGCTACAATTTATTCTGATTGAGCAATTATATCATCTGATACTAATTGAACTCCATACTTAAGTGATTCCTACACTAGAACTAATTATTTACAAGAACAATTAATATTGAAATGAAGTGTATTTTCTAGAAATACTATTGGTTGAGCTATATTAACTGGTTGATATTATATATTACCTTGATGAAAACATACAGATAATTTTGATAAAGCTATGTTATATGATTTAAATTATACTAGAAGGTGAAATGAATGATGTACGGATGATAATTCAGATCTAGTATGTGATAATTATTCTGATGCATTTGTTATTATATATAATTCATGAATTCAGATTGATCCACCAAAATTATTTAACAAATAATTTTAATGATAAAAAAAGAAGATTTAAAAAATCTTCTTTTTTTAGTATTTAAATTAATTTGTAGTTTTTTATATTATTATTTCAGCATCACCATCAGTGATTAAAATAGTGTGTTCATATTGTGAACCTAAACTTCCATCTGCAATTGAAATTTCCCAATCTCATTTATCAGATATTTTTCATGAAGTTTGTCATAAAATTGGTTCAATAGCTAAAGTCATTCATTCTTTTAAAATAGCTCACCTTCAGGCTGTTCAATGATTTGGTATATATGGTTTATCATGAAGTTTGTATCAAATTGCATGACCTGTTAAATCTTTAACTACATGGAATCATTCTTTTTCAATTTCTTTTTGAATAGCTGCAGATATATCTCATACCCTATTTCACACTTTACATTGAGCAATTCCAGCATAAAGTGCATTTTTGTTTGCTTGAATTAATCTAGCTCATTCAATATTTTTATCTTTTCATCAAACTATTGTTGAAAAAGCAGAGTCAGTATTTATTCATACTTTTTTATCTTTTATTCAAAAATCAAAAGTTACTAAATCTCAATCTTTAAAAACTAAGCCTTTTCTTGCTCTTCAATGAACAGCAACCTCATTTACACTTATGCAAATATTATCAGGAAAATCATAAACTCATTTAAAACCACAAAGAACATTATGGTCTTTTGCTATTTTTCAGCAAAGTTGATTAACTTGAATTGCAGTAGTTCACTCTTTTAATATTTTTCTAATTTCTTCAAAAACAAGTTTGTGCACTTTTGCATTATCTCTCATTATTTGAACTTCTTTTTTATTTAAAATTTTCATTTCATTTTATTATTATCTATAACTACATATTCAGTTTCAATTATCTTGATCATTACAAATTTTTTCAGCTTTTGGAATAATTTTTTCTAGAGTATTTATAGTTTGAGTTAAATTTATGTGTAATTGTATAATTCTTCACTGTAATTTATCAGTATTTTTATTTTGCCTAGCTATAATTGCTTGATTTTTTTTAATAGTTTCTTTTATTTTTTTGTAAACTTCACTATCATTTCATAAGTTTTTTTCAGTATATTTTATTTCACTAAGTGAAAAAGTTTCTTTATCAGGAAGGGAATTAGATATATTAGATATAGTTTCTGTGAAGTTATTAACTGTTTTAGATTTAAAAGGTTCTTCTATTTCTTCAATAAAATTAAGAAAAGAATTAGAAATTGGATTATTTCATATTGAAAATCAAAAACTGTTTCATTTAAAGTCTTTTAAATCTTTTAATACAGCTGTTCAATTATTTGAACTTATTCACTGTCTTGATAATTCCTTATTTAAGAGATTTCTTTCTATATTATTATCTGTTTTTTTATCATCATTATCTATTCATAATAGTAGATTCCATGCACTAATCCATTCTGAAATTCAGTCTTTTCATTGACTATCATTTAATATAATTTTATTAATAGTTTTTTTAACTATATCAATACTTCATCAACTACATTCAGCACAAGATTTATAAGTTTCTTTATTATAATTCTTTTTAATTTCTTGTTTAAAATTTTCTGGAATTAAGAATAATTCTTCATAACTACTGCTTCAAACTATAGATTGAAATCACATAAATCATAATTCTTTTCTCAAAATTAGATTAATAGTACTATTATTATTAATTAAATTTTTTATGGCATCTTCAATATTATTTCATAAAAATTTTAAACATTTTCAATTATCCTCAATACCTTCACAAACTTTTTCAGTATCAATATCATTAAAACTATATCAGTTTTTTATTATTTTTGATAAGAAATAATTTAAACTTCTGTTTTGATTATCAATTAATCTTAAGTCCCTAGAGATTGGAACAGGTACATCTCAATCTATATTTGCTAAAAAATATTTAAATCAACTTTCAGTTTCTTTCCAATTAAATAATGAATTATAAATTCTTAATCAAATTCAAGTAGAAAAAGAATTATTTGTATTAATATTTGTTCAGGAAATATTAATATTAGTAGGTATATCAATCTGAGATGGAGCTTTTCATAAATTTTTAGAAATATTTTGTATTATTTTTTTATTATTTGAAATATATTCTAATAATATATCAGGAGTTGCTGATTTTATTTTACATCAAGATTCACAAGTTCATTCAGCATAAGAATTATTTATAAATCAAAAAAATATAAATAAATAAATTATAAATATTGTTTTTACTAGTTTATGAAAAAAAGTTTTGTACAAAATATTTTTATATTATTAAAGTTTTGAAATTATTATAAGTAAATTATATAAAAAAATATAAAATTTGCAAAATTATATATTAATATATAATTTTTACTTGATTTTTTATTATTTAATACTATATTTATTTAGTAGATATTATTAACAATATATATAGTAGAAGAAAAATCAGTTATTAGAGCTTGCTAAAATTGTTACTCAAAAAGTTATGCAAAGATATGAATTAAAAAATAATAAATAAAAAAATGACATATACATATATAAAAAAATCACCTTTTGGGTTTGATGAAACTTTGGATGAACTTAGAATTTCTTTTTCTGAAATTGGATTTTGAGTTGTTTCAAATGTAGCTATTTCTGAAAAAATAAAAGCAAAAGTTGATGGAAATTTTCCTAAATATACAACTTTGGGTTTTTGTAAACCAGAATTAGCTTATGAATATTTATCTGAAGATATTAATCTTTGAATCTTTATGCCTTGTTCAATTTCTGTTTATGAAAAATGATGAGAAATATTTATTTCAGCTGGATTACCAGAAATTGTAATAGATAGAGTTATAAATAATGATAAAATTTCAAAACATAGTAAGGAAATTTCAGAAATTATGAAAAAAGTAATTGATAGTATATAAATTTAAATAAAGGGTTTTAATTAACAAAAACTTTTAATATAAATAAAAAAGCTTATAATATTATAAAAATATTAATTAATTTAAAAAAATGAAAAAACTATTAATCTTATTATCTCTAAGTTTAACATTCTTTTCTTGTTGAAAAGCAGAAAACACTGAAGAAATAGAAAATAAAAAGGAATCTTTTGAAATTGAATTAGAATTATTTAAAAATTTTGAATGAACTTTTCAAATTGAAAAAACATGAAAAATTTCACCAAGTCAAGATATAATATTATCATCAAAAGCTTGATGAAGAGTTTCATCAATAGAAGTTGATTTTTGAGAAGAGGTTTTATTTTGAAAAAGACTTATTAATCTAATAGATAATGTTTCTAATTATTGATTAAATTTAGAAAAAACAAGCTTATCTTTAGAGTGAGCTAAATTAAATTATGAAGCAAATAAAATTAGTCTTGATAAAATAGTTTGAGATGCAAAAAATAATCTTGAAAAAATTGAACAAGATTATTCTATTTTAGAAAAGACTATTCTAGAGAATGAAAAAAGTTCACAGTTAAATTTAGACCAATCACAAATTTATTGAGATGTAATTACAAGTTCATCTATTCAATTAGATAAAATAGATAATTCTATAAAAAAAGCAGAATTAGATTATAAAAACTTTTTAAAATCTAATTCTGAACAAGTTAAAGCTTTTACTATTACTTCAAAAAATGATTTTATTAATTTAAAAAACATATATTCTGATGTTATAAATTTATGAGATTGACTTTTATGAGTTACTAAATTAAATAAAAAAAAAAATGATAGTTTTGAAGATTATTTAGGACTAAAAGATTCTATTCATTTAAAATTAACAGAAGAAAAATTACTTTGATTAATTGATTATAAAATAGAAAATCTATCTTCTGTAGATTGAAAAAGTATGCAAGAGATTTATATTCTTTGAGAGGAGGCTTATCCTAAAGTAATAAGTTTTTTAAATAATTTATATTTAGTTTTAGATAATTCAGTTGAGAATATTTATTTTACAGATGTTAAAATTTCTTGATATAAGACTCAAATTTCTAGTTATAAAACTTCATCTTCTTCATATTATACAAGTTTTTTAAATACAAAAACCTCTAAAGATAAATTTTTAAATACATATAAAAATTTAGAAGAGTCTAATTTTGAACAAATTGAATTATTGAAAAAAGATAGAGTATTATTAGTTCAAAATTTAGAGATAAATTGAAAAAATGCAGAAATAAATTTTAATAAAATTATTTTAAATAATCAAACTCAATTAAATTGATTAAATATTTCTTTAAAAAATGCTAAATTACATTTAGATACTTCTATAAAAAATAGAACTATAAATTTAAGACAATTAAGTAATCAAATAAAATTATCTGAAAATACAAAAAGTTTAGCTAACAAAGAATATTTAAAATTATTTATTAATTCTCCTATTAAATGAGTGGTTTCAGAAATTTTAGTAGATAAATGAACTGATGTTAATCCTTGAACTCCATTAATTAAACTTTCTTCAATTTGAAAAAATGAAATAGAAATTAGTCTTAGTTTTAATGAAATTGATTTAATTAAAACTTGAACTAAAGTTAAAATTATATACTTAGATCAAGAATTAAAATGAACAATCTCTTCTATTTCACCTATTGCTGATGCTAATTTAAATTATAGAACAAAAATTTCAGTTGATTCACAAATAAATATTTCTTGAAATATTGCAAAAATAATAATTCCAGTTGAATTAGAAAAAAAACTAATTAAGCTTTCTTTAATAAAAGTTACTTCAGAAAAACAATGAGAAATATCTACTTTTGTAGATTGAAAAATAGTAAAATATTTAATTACTTTATGAAAATTTTATTGAGATAAAGTAGAAGTACTTTCTTGTGTTAATTTAAAAGATAAAGAGTGTAATAATTTAGAAATAATTAAAAATGATATTTCTAAATATGATGAAAGTAAATTTAATATAAAAATTAAAAATAAAAAATAAAATATGAATGATTGATTTTTCTACTTTTGGTTAAAAAATATTAAAGTAAGTATATTATTGTTTATACTAATTTTGATTGTATGAATTGCTTCTGCTATTATTATTCCAAAAGAATCAAGTCCAGAAATAAAAATTGGAATAATAAATATTGTAGTTCCATATTCCTGAGTAAATCCAGTTGATATGGATTCTTTGATAACTGAAAAAATTGAATATGAAGTTAAAGATATAGAATGAATTAAAAAAATGACTTCATCTTCTTCTTTATGAACTTCTTTAGTTACTCTGGAATTAGATGCTTGAGCAGATACTACAGAGGTTTTAATAGATGTAAAAGATAAAGTAGATAATATACAATTTCCAGAAGATGCTTGAGATATTACAATAAGTGAAGTCTCAACAAATGACACACTTCTTTATAATGCTTTAATTTATTGAGACCCAGAAAAATTTGATAATTTTGCCTTAACTAATATTTGAAAAAAAATTAAATCAAGGCTTGAATCAGTAAAATGAATTTCATCTATTGATGAAAAAAGTACTGCAAGTTGAAAATTTGGTTGATGAACTAGTTGAGATAATGATTTTGAAATAAAAGTTTTACTTTCTAAATCAAAAGCTGAACTTTTAGGTTTATCTCTTACAGAAATTTCAAATGTAATTAAATCAAATAATTCTGATACTCCAATTTGAAATTTTTCTGTTTGAAGTTTGAATTATGATTTTAGATTTGAATGAAATTTAATTTCTTTACAAGACTTGAAAAATGTTGTTATTAGAGATTCAGGTACCTCAAAAATATTACTTTCAGATATTGCAGATTTTAAAATTGAATATCCATGAGATATTGTAATGTCTTTAGGTTTTTGAGATAATTCTTGAAAATATTATAATTATATATCACTAGCTTTTAATAAAGATCATAATTCATCAGTTTTTGAAGCTGCTAATAATTCAAAAAAAGCTTTAGAAAAACTCTTATTAGAACCAGAGTTTGAATGAATAAATTTTTCATACTCTATGGATATGAGTGAGACAATTAAAAAAGATTATGCTATTTTATGAACAACAGCAATTACTACAGTTGTTTTAGTTTTTCTTACTATTTTATTCTTTGTAGGTTTTAGAGAATGAACTATTGCATCAATATTATTACCATTAGCTTTTCTTATTACTTTTATAATATTGAATAGTTTAGGATATACTATGAATTTTTTAACTAATTTTTCATTAGTTTTAACTTTATGAATTGCAATTGATACAATTATAGTAATTGTAGAATGAGCAAGTGAAAAATTAAAACTATGATATTCTAAAAAATCTGCAATTATTATTGCAATTAGAGATTTTAAAGCTCCACTTATTAGTTGAACTCTAACTACTTTGGTTGCTTTTCTCCCACTTATGAGTTTGCCTTGAGTTATGTGAAAGTTTTTAAGTTTTATTCCTATTACAGTATTTATAACACTATCAGCTGCTTTATTTTTATCTTTGACATTATCTTCAGCTATTTTTGTAATTATTATGAAAGATTCTAAATATTTTATTAAGGAGGATAAAATTGAAAGAAATTTAGATAAATCAGATTTAGATTTACTTATAGAAGACAGAAAATGAAAAGAAGAAAAATCTTGAGAAAAACATGATTTAAGAGAAAAATTTCTTGAAAAATTGTGAAACTTATACTCAAGCTTAATGCATAAAATTTTTTCTTCAACTTTAGCTAAAATAAGTTTTCTAATTTCACCAGTTATTTTATTAGTATTAACATTTATATTCTTATCACCATTAATTTGATTTACAGTATTTCCACCATCTGATCAATGAATTATTCAGATGACTTTAAAATGACAAGAATGAATTAGAGAAGAAAATATGAAAAAATATTTAAATCCTTTAAATGATGTTTTAAATAAATTTCCTGAAATAAAAACATTTTCTTCAAATATTTCTTGAAATACAATTTCAACTTTTATAGATTTACATGATTTAGAAATAAGAGATAAAGCTGGACAAATGAATTCTATGGAATTAGAATGAATAATTAGTAAACAATTATCATTTTTAAAAACTGAATGAATAGAAATAGTTGTAGCAGCAGCTAAATGATGACCTAAATGAGGTTCAGCAGTCTGAATAAAATTAACAGTAAATGATGCTAATAAGTTTGATGAATTAAAGAATATTTCTAATGATTTTGAAAAAAAATTAAATAATATAGTATGAACTAAAAATGTAGGTTCTAATTCAAGTGATACTCCAGGACAATTTGTTTTTGAATTTAATAAAGAAAAGTTATCTAATATTTGATTACTGCCAAGAGATTTACTTTGAGAAATTTATTTTTATACAAACTGAATAAAAGCTGGTTCAATTAAACAAAATAATCAAGATAATGAAATAATAATTTCATATAAAGAATTTGAAAACTTTGTAAATCCAGAAGATATCATGAATCTAATTATTAATACAAAAGTATGAAAAATTAGAATTTGAGATTTTGCAACTTTTGAATTTAAAAATGCTGTTTCAAATATTTCAAGAGAAGATACAAATATAATAATAAATGTTACTTCAGAATTAAATACTTGAGTTCTTCCAAATGAAGTACAATCACAACTAATAGAATTTGCAAATAATTATGATTTTCCAGATGGTTTTTCATATATTGCAGGGTGAGAAACAGCTGATAATCAAGATTTAATATCATCAGTTATCAGAGCACTTTTTATAGCATTATTTCTAATATTTTCAATATTAGTTTTTCAATTTAATAGTTTTAGACAGCCAGCAATTGTACTATATTCAATTATACTAGCTCTTCTATGAGTAAATATTTGATTATTTCTAACATGAAATCCATATTCAATGTCATTTGCAATATGATTTATTTCATTAACTTGAATTGTAGTAAATGATGCTATTATTCTTATAGATAAAATTAATAAAACAATAAAAAATTCAGAAGAAAAACATTCACATGAATTAGAAACAATTGATTATATAGAGAAAATTATAGTAGCAGGTAAGTCTAGGCTTCAACCAATAATTGTAACAACTCTAACAACGATTTTCTGAATCCTACCACTAGCCTTCCAAGATGAATTCTGGGCAGGTCTATGATTTACAATTATATTCTGAATATTTGTATGAAGTTTTATGACATTAGTTGCTATTCCAATTCTATACAGCTATTTAGTTTTATGAAAAAGAATTAGAGCACAAAAAAAATAATCTATTTATAGATTATTTTTTTTCTTCAAAAATTTAGACAAGAAAAAAGATGAGGATATTTGGGTAAATATTGGTCTCATCATTTTGTGTTTCTAGTTACCACTTCCTAGACTATTATAAATATATTTAAGTGTCCAGGGGATAAAGAGAATATGTTTTGAATTACTAACCTTGTTATTCAGCATAAATATTTTAGACAATTTGCTAAAATATTTATAATATTTTTACTTCTCTTGGGTGGTTTTGATATGAAGCTATTCACCATTCTTCTTTATTTTTGTATTTGTAGAATTTTAAAATTCCATTTTTGTTTTTTGGTTTTTTTCTTGTTAAGAGTAGAACTTAGTTAATAATGGAGAACTATTAACTAGGTTCTACTCTTAACATCTTTTACCAGTTTTGTTTTTATTTTTATATCTAAGATAAATCTTAAATAATTGTAAGTCTCAAATTATAAATAATTTTCAACTAGGAATACTTATTTGGTTATAATAAGTTCCATCTGGAGAAGTAAAAATATTTTAAAGAACAAATTAATTAAAACTTTTATTAAGACATACTTAATAATCTCTCTAATTAATTTATACAATAATTGTATCACAGTCTTTTTACTATTGCAAAAAAATAGCATACTTTTTTTAAAAAAGTATGCTATTTTGTATTTTTTGTTTTAAATTAGAGCTTAATAACTTTATTTTCTTTTTAGAAATTCATACCAGAAACATCTGGTAATTTAAAAGTTTGTCTTTTTGGAATAGATATAGCAGCTTCTGTTGTTAGAAACATTGCAGATAAACTAATTGCTTGTTCAAGTGCTATTCTTTCAACTTTCTTTGGATCAATAATTCAAGACTGTATCATATCTTCAAAATTATCTGTTGCTGCATTATATCAAAAATTAATATTAGAATTTTCTATAATTTGTGATAGAATGTTTTTATAATCTTTTCATGCATTTTTTAAAATTTGTTTTGTAGGATAAATCAAAGCTTTTTTTAAAATCTTTATTGCTAAATCTTGATCAGAGTTTCAAAAACTAATTCATTCTAAAATTTGAGATGCTTTTAATAATGCAATTCATCAACCGGCTACTACTCACTCTTCAATGGCTGCTCTTGTTGAATTTAGAGCATCTTCAATTCTTAACTTTTTTTCTTTCATTTCAATTTCAGAAGCTGCTCATACTTTTATTAGAGCTACTCAAGAATCTAGTTTTGCTAATCTTTCTAAAAAAAGATCTTTATTTATTCAATCATCAATTATATCTATTGCTTGTTTTAATTCTTCAATCCTTTCTTCAATTTCTTTTTTATCTCATAATCATCAAATTATTGTAGTTCTATTTTTTGATGAAATTATAGTTTTAGCTTTTCATAAATCAGATAATTCTATATTTTCTAATTTCATTCCTAATTCACTTGTAATTATATTTGTTCAAGTTAATATTGCTATATCTTTTATAAAATCATTTTTTCATTCTCAAAAACCAGGATTTTTAATTGCAAGAATATTTAATGATCACTTAATTTTATTTAATACAATAGCAGTTAAGGCATCATTTTCAACATCTTCTGCTAAAATTACTAAATCTTTAATTCATTCAGAAACAAGTTTTTCTAGAATTGGTAATAATTGAGCAGTTTGTGAAATTTTTTGGTCTGTTATTAGAATTGGAGAATTATCCATAATAGATAACATTTTTTCTGAATCAGAAATCATATATGGGCTTATATATCCTTGGTCAAATTCCATACCTTGAGTTATACTTACTTCAAGTCAAAAAGTTTGTCATTCTTCAATAGAAATAACTCAAGTATTTCCAACTTTTTCCATAGCATCAGCTATAATTCAACCAACTTCTGAATCTTGTGCTGAAATAGTTGCTACTTGTTCTATTTCCTGAGAACTTTTTATTTGTTTTGTATTTTTTTCTAATTCTTCACAAATTAAATCTCTAGCTTTTAATAATCAATTTTTTAATTCTACTGCATTAACCCCTTGTTTTAAATATTTTTGTCCTTCTTTTGCTATTGCATAAGTCAAAAGAGTTGCTGTAGTTGTTCAATCACCAGCTAATGTATTTGTTTTTTCAGCAGCCTGTTTTACCATACCTGCTCACATGTTTTCAAATTTATCTTCTAGAGTAATTTCTCTAGCAATTGTTACTCCATCATTTGTAATTAATGGACTTTCATTTCATTTATCCAAAATTACATTTCTTCATTTTGGTCACATAGTACAAATAACAGTTTTTGCCACTTTTTTAATACCAGAAAATATTTTTTTCCTAGATTTTTCTCCATTTATTATATTTTTCATTTTTTCATTTTTTTTAATAATTATATTAATAATTATACTTCATTACAAAATATATAACAAAAAAAACAAGTAATATTTTATTTTTATTACTTGCCTTTTTATTTAATTATTTTGTGATTTTATCAAAATCATAACTTTCAATATTTCTATCTTCAAAACTAAAATTAATTCA
>JAUZRO010000040.1 GCA_030950465.1 Candidatus Altimarinota bacterium
TCTATCATCTTCAAAAATTTTATTGATTTTTTCTTTCATTTTATTATAATTATTTAGTAATTTAATTACTTTTAATTATATTGATTTTATATTCAAAGTCGAGAAGTAATTCAAGAAAATTTTGATTTTCCTACAAGTTTAATACACCCAACAGGTGGTTGTTTAGTAACTGTATTTTACCTATTTTATGCTATTTTAAAAGTTTTTATGAAATTTTTAGGATTAAAAGTAAAATCAAAATTCTAATTAAGAAAAAAATTAATTTCTTATTTTTTTTTGTTAAATAAATATTTTTTTATATAATATTATTATATAAAAAATAACAATAATTAATGGAAAAATTTAATACATTTATATTTGAAAGATTTGATTTTAATAAAACAGATTTAGTAGCAAAATTCTATTATAGCTTTGATAATTGAAAAGAAATTTTTGAAGAAGTAATAGATTTTAAATCTGCTTTTTTTAATATTCCTAAAAATTCTCTTTTTTTGGAAGGGGAGGGATTAATTATTTTAAATAATTTTCTTTTTAATTTGCATATTGCATTATGAATAAGTTATTATAAATTATTTCCTACTGAAATTTTAGAAGTTAAATCATGATTTTTAGATGAAGAGCAGATTTTATTTTGGGAAAAATTTTATAGAAACTGATTAGGTGAGTTTTTTATAAAAAATTATATAGATTTTTCTGAATTAATTAATTTTAAAAATATTTGAAAAGTACCAAATATAGAAGAATTAAATTTAATTAATAATTATATAAATGCAGATGGTCAACAAGGTGGCTTTAGCCCCTTGCAAGAAAAAAAATTATTACTATGGTGAGGTTGAAAAGATTCTATTGCAAGTTATTCACTTTTAAATTCCCCCTCTATTTGAAAAAGAGAGGGGGCTAGGGGGTGAGTTGATTTTGATTTATTTGTTTTTTGAAAAATAGATGATATTAAAAAAAATACAGCTGAAATTGCTGAAAAAGAAATTTTATTAGTTAAAAGACAATTATCTAATAATTTATTTAAATTAAACCAGCAGTGATATTATAATTGACATGTTCCAATAACTTGAATTATAGCTTTTATAACTTTTGTAGTTAGTTATCTATATTGATATTCTAATATAATTTTGAGTAATGAAAAATCTGCAAGTGAAGAAAATACTACTTGGAAATGATTAAAAATTAATCACCAATATTCTAAAAGTATAGAATTTGAGTCTGATTTAAACAAGTATTTAGAAAAATATTTATCTAAGAAAATTAATTATTTTTCTTTATTAAGAGGAATGTATGAATATAAAATTGCCAAAATATTCTCTGAAGAAAAAAAGTTTTTTAATACTTTTTCAAGTTGTAATAGAAATTTTAAAATAAATAAAGAAGGGCAGACACAAGGTACTACCCCTACAGAAAATAGTAGGGGTGAATCTTGTATTCACCCTGAAAATAATTTATGGTGTTGTGAATGTGAAAAATGTTGTTTTGTGTTCTTAATGTTATCAGTTAATTTAGATGAAAAAGAATTAGTTAAAATATTTTGAGAAAATTTATTTAATAAAATAAGTTTAGAAAAAACATTCAAAGAACTAATCTGATTAGAAAATCATAAACCTTTTGAATGTGTTTGAACATATGAAGAAAGTTTGTTATCTGCTAAAAAAACTATAAAAAAATGATTTAGTTGAAAAATATTAGAAAATTTAAAACAAGATATTTTTAATAAATGTGATGAAAAAACAGAAGAAAATCTAGAAAAAAAATTATTAAAAACAAGTTGAGAAGATAATATTCCAGATACTTTTAGTAAAATATTAAATTAAAAAAAAATGAGATTTTGAAATAAAAAAAAGTTTACAGAAAAATATTTTAATATTTTTGATAAATATCCAAGGCATTATTTTATTTTTGGAGTATTTTTTATAGCTTTTTTAATTATTATAAAAACTCTTTTTACTTATACTTTTTTTGATAATGAATTTTATAAAACAAAAGCTAATTCTCAACAAATTCTTTGAATAAAAATTCCGATTACTAGAGGTAGTATTTTTTCTGGAAATGAAAAAAATATTAAATTGGCTTCAACAGTTAATTTAAATGATTTAGCTATAGATCCAACTCAACCTTGAGATAAGAAAAAATTAATCTTATTTTTAACAGATATTATCTATAAAGAAAGTTGTGAATGAAAAACAGCTGAAAAATGTAAAAATAAAGTTTTAAAGTTTATTAAAGAAAATGATTTTACAGAAGGTCTTAATTTAAATAAAAATGTTATAAAAAAACTGATAGAAAAAAAATTAATAGAAAAAATATCTGAAAAATATATCACAAGTATTATAATAACAAGAGATTTAGATGAAAAACAAATTCAAAATATTTTAAATTTAAATTTAAAATGAATTTATATATATCAAAAATCATTATATGTAGATCCTACTCAAATATCTAATAAAGAAACTTTTTCAGCTAAATTATCTCCTATAATATCATTCCCAGTTGAAAATATAATTCCATATTTAAAATTAAGAGAAAAAAGATACATATCATTGTTAAAAAAACTTTCTATTGAGAGTTCTTCTGAAATACAAGAAATTTTAAATAATGAAAAAAATGCTATAAAAAAATGATATATAGATAAAAAATCTGCAATTTCAGCTTTTATTCAATTAGAACCAAATTCACATAGATTTTATCCTGAGAATAAAGCAGCTTCACAAGTTTTATGATTTGTTAATAAAGAAGGAAAATGATATTATTGAATTGAATGATATTTCAATGAAATTTTAAAATGAGAAGCTAAAGAAATAATTATAAAAAAAGATATACAGTGAAGAGTTATAAATCCTATAGATCTTAAAAAGTGAATAATAGAAAGAGAATGAGCAGTTATTTATACTACTATAGATAGAAATATTCAAAAAAAAGTTGAAGAAATAATTGAGGAATGAGTAAAAAAATATAATGCAAATAAATGAAGTATAGTAATTATGAATCCTACAAATGGAAAAATAATTGCAATGGCTAATTATCCAACTTTTGATTTGAATAACCCTTGAGAAGTTTATGAATTAGAAATAGTAAACTATTCAAAATATGATAACCCAGAAAATGAATTAATTTGAAAGTGAGTATTTGTAGAAGATAAAATTAAATGAAAAGAGTTTTTTATAAATAATAAAAAAATATTTCTAAGAAAATCCACTAGAGAAGAATTATGAAATTATAAATTAAAAAAATATAAATATAAAAATAATTTTGGAGCATGAGTTTATAGAAACTCTATAATTTCTGATATTTATGAACCAGGGTCAATTATGAAAGCTATAACAATGGCTATTTGAATAGATTCTGCAGAAATAACAAGGAATACTTATTATCAAAATAATTGACCAATAAAAATTGATAAATTTCCAATTTCTGATATTTCTAAGAAATGTAAATGATATCATACATTTTCTTGGGCTTTAAATTATTCTTGTAATGTTTGAATGGTAAGAATAGTACAAAAAATATGAAAAGCATTATTTTATAATTATTTAGTTGATTTTTGATTTTGAAAACCAACAGAGATTTCTCTAGATTGAGAAATATCATTAGAATTAAAAAATTATCAAAAATGGTCAAATGCTCAGTTATATACAACTTCATATTGATTATGAATAAATGTAAATCAACTTCAAATGGCTATTGCCTATTCAGCTCTTGCTAATTGATGACTTATATTAAGACCACAAATAATTGATAAAATTGACTATTGAAAATGAAATTTAATTACTTTTAATAAAGAAATTGTAAGGAGAGTGATTTCAGAAAAAACTTCTGATATTATGATTGATGTTTTAGTAGATTCTATAGAAAAATGAGTTGCTAAAACTTGAAAAGTAGATTGATATTTACTTGCTTGAAAAACTTGAACATCTCAAATTGCATATAGACGATGATATGAAGATTGAAATATGCCTTGAGCAACTCATGCTTCATTTGCTTGATTTTGACCAGCTCAAGATCCAGAATTTGTTATTGTTGTTAAATTAGTTAGACCAAGAACAAATAATTATTGAGGTCTTACAAGTGCATATATTTTTGCAGATACAGCTAAATATTTATTAAAATATAATAAAACTCCGAAAATTAAATAAATTATATTTATCACATAATAAAATAAAAGTCAAATACTTAAGGCTCTTTTCGTGATAGCAGGAAAAATACCATCTAAATTTCAAGTTTTTTCAAACAAAATCTAGCAGTTAATTTTTTGATATA
>JAUZRO010000041.1 GCA_030950465.1 Candidatus Altimarinota bacterium
AAGGGGCTAAAGACCCTTGTTATAATTAAAAAATAAATTCAAAATTATATAACACCAACAAGGGTCTTTAGCCCCTTGTCTTTTAATTTATTTTATAAAAAAAAACTTAAAACACAAAAAAAACTTCAAAAATAATTTGACAATAAAAAAAAATATTTTATATTAACAACCTTAATAAATAATTTAATATAAAATATGAATAAATTAATAAGTGCTATATTAGCTTTAGGAGCAACTTTTAACATAGCTTCTGCTGATGTAAGAAGTACTGTAGATACTACAGGTATTGATGTAAATAAAACAATGGATGATAATTGTACAATTGCTCAAAAAATGATAATTACAATTGATAATAATGAAAAATCAATGTCAGATAAAGAAGAATTTGAAGATTTAATATCAGAAATTTGAATGACTGATTTTAAAGCTATGATAGAATATTCTGTATCAGGATATAAAGAATTATCTGCTCAATGATTTTTAGACTATGTAAAAAAAGAAGGTATTGAAATTAACGATAAAACTATAAAAATGTTAGAAGAAGAAGTAAAAAATGAAAATAATGAGAAGCAAATAAAATTTGAATTAATGAAAGAATATCATGATAACTTATTACATTCAAAATAAAAATATTTAAAATTATATATAATAATATATGATTTTTTATGTTTTAAATAATTTAAAACACAAAAAAAACTTCAAAAATAAATTTTTGAAGTTTTTTTATCAATTAATTAGAAGTAAACTTTAGTATTTAATTCTCTGTAAAGAGTTCTAATAATAGCTTGTTCTCTAACCTTTCTTTTAGATGGTGCTTTAACAGCATATCTTTTATTTCTAATTCTAGTAGCTAACCTAGATTGGAAAAACATTTTTTTGTATCTAAGAACTAATTTTTCATTAGTTTCTCAATCATTTTTTATTGCATATATCATATTTCTATCTTCTTATTAAGAGTTTATTTTTAAAAGTGCCCAGATTATATGTTTTTATTGATTTTTGTCAAAAAGAAATTTTATATTATCATAGTAAAAACTAAAACTTATTTTTTTAGTACAATACACAAGCCTTTAATAAACTATTCTAATTCTTTCTTAGAAATAGTAAATCATTTATCTAATTTTTTAATTCTCCCTGAAATCAAAAATTTATTTAAACACTCATCAAATAAATTAGACCTTATTTTAATGTTTGTAGGAAAATCTTTTCATAAACCTGATACATTTAAATCAGATTCTATAAAGTTATGTAAATTATTTTTTTCAAAATAAATAGAGTCTTTTTCCTTATTAAAAAAGAATGATAATTCTAATGTAGTTTTCTTATTTATAAGAGTTACTCAGTCTATTTTTGAAAAATACATGTATTTTTTACGTTCAATAGTAATATCTCATCATTTATTTTTACTACATTTTTTTTCTAATTCTTCTGATAATTCTAAGACAGTATTAGTATATACTAATATGTAATCAAAATATCTAGCTTGTGTTTTTTTATCCATTGTTTTTTAGTTATTATTTTTATTAGTTATTATTTTCAATATTATATTTCTAAATCTAAAAAATACAAACAAAAAAGTCTGTATTATAATACAGACTTTTGATTTTATATTTTAAAAATGGTGGGTCATCCGGGGTTCGAACCCAGGACCTTCGCCTTAAAAGGGCGCTGCTCTACCAGCTGAGCTAATAACCCATTTCTTTACTTCCTTTTGAAAGCTCAGACACTATATTCAAAACAGAGTATATTGCAAATCTTTTTTTGACTTTTTTTATTATAAAAAAAATATCTACTTTTTTATTGTATAAATTATACTTTTGAATATAATAAGAAAACAATAGAATTTATTTAAAATTCTAGTTTTTAATAATTAATAAACAAAAGTATGGCTGTTATTGTAAATGATACTAATTTCAAAGATGAAATTAAAGAAGGTGTTGTATTGGTAGATTTCTGGGCTGAATGGTGTGGACCTTGTCAAATGATGTTACCAATATTAGAAGAGCTTTCTACAAGAATGGAAGGTAAAGCTAAAATTTGTAAATTAAATGTTGATGAAGCTCCTACTACTGCAGGAGAATTTAGAGTTATGAGTATACCTACTTTAATTGTATTTAAAGATGGTAAACCAGTTGAAACTCTTGTTTGAGTTCAACAAGCAGATTCTTTAGAGTCTACTTTAAATAAATATTTATAAAAAATATTTAAAATAAAAAATCTATAAAATTAATTAATTTTATAGATTTTTTTAGTATTCTAAATTTTAATACTTTTTATTAACTTCATTAAAGTGATATTGTTTTCTTTTTTCTTGCTTTTTTTGTTATTTTTATTAATATCTAGCTATTATATTAAAATAAAACATAACAAAATTATGAAAAATAAATTAGATAATTTAAAAAAATCTTTTTTAGAAGATTTAGAAAAATTACAAAATAGAGATGAAATTATTGAAATTCAAAATAAATATTTAGGTAAAAAATGAGAATTAAAATCTATTTTAGCTGGATTAAAGGATTTATCTATTGAAGAGAAAAAAGAATTTTGACAAACTTCAAATGCTCTAAAAAACTTTATTATAGATAAATTAGAAGAAATAAATGTTGAATTAGAAAAAAAAGCTTTTAATGAACTTTGAAAAAAAGAAAGTATAGATGTTAGTTTAGAATTTCCTTCTACTGAAAAAGGTCATATCCACCCTATTTCAATTACTTCTAAATTACTTGAAGAAATTTTTATATCATTATGATTTAAAATTGAAGATGGACCTCAAATTGAAACTGAAGAATTTAATTTTGATAAATTAAATATTCCAGATAATCACCCTGCAAGAGATGTTTGGGATACTTTTTGGATAGATGATGAAATAAATAAAGATAGAAGATCTGGTGAAAAATATTTACTTAGAACTCATACTTCACCTGTTCAAATCAGAACAATGTTAAAATGAGAATTACCTATAAAAATAATCGTTCCATGAAGAGTTTTTAGATATGAACAAGAAGATGCAAGACATACTTGTAATTTTTACCAATTAGAATGATTAGTAGTTTGAGAAAAAATAAATTTCTGAAACCTTAAATGGACTTTAGAAACTGTTATGCAAAAATTATTATGAGACCAAACTAAATTAAGATTTAGACCTTCAATATTTCCTTTTACAGAACCAAGTGCTGAAATTGATGTAAGTTGTAAAATTTGTAACTGAACAGGAAAAGTAAAAAAATCTAATTGTAAAATGTGTTCAGCAACTTGATGGGTAGAATTATTATGAGCAGGAATGGTTCATCCAAAAGTTTTAGAGTGAGCAGGTATTGATCCAGAAAAATATTCAGGTTTTGCATTTGGAATGTGAATAGATAGAATTGCTGCTCAAAGATTTTGAGTAAGTTCAAGTAGAATGTTTTATCAAAGTAAACTAAAATTGAATGAGCAATTTTAAAAAAGATTTTAATAAAAGAATATAAATTAAATTTACCATAAATTAAATTTGCTTTTTTGTTTTATTTTCATATGATATGCTCGTTTTCAAGATAATATTGAAATTTATTATAAAATAATTAAAAAAATATGAGTAATTCTAATATAGTAAAAGTAGCTCAAAAAGCTTTTTTACAAGAAGGTAGACCAGAAGTTAAAACTGGTATGGAAGTTGAAGTTTCTATAATCATTAAAGAAAATGGTAAAGAAAGAATTCAAAAATTTAAAGGTTTAGTTATAAAAAATGCTGGTAAATCAGCTTTAGAAAAGACTATTACTGTTAGAAGAAAAATTGGAGCATTTGGTGTAGAAAAAATATTTGCTATACATTCTCCTACTATTCATAAAATAGACATTCTTAGACAATTTAAAGTTAGAAGAAAATCTATTAAATTTATCAGAGAACTTACTGGTAAAGCTGCTAGACTTAGAGAAATTAAATTATAATTATCATAAAAATAATATTCAAAGGGCTAAAGCCCTCTGTTAACAATACTTTTTAAACAAGGTGGCTTAGTCCCTTGTTTTTTTTATTTTAGCATTATAATAAAAAAATATTAATTAAAAATATAAAATACTTTATGCATAAAATACTACTTTTCCTTACTTTTATAATTTGAACTTTAGTTCATATTTATTTTTTACAATTAAATGAAATTTTAAAAGTTGCTGATAGCTTTGCTTATTTACAAATGAGTAATTATTTTCAAGAATCATCTATTAATTGATTTTGAAATGGTTGGTTTGGTTTTTTATATTCCTTCCCTATAGCTGCAATTAATTTTTTTATAAATAATAATTTTTTATCTGCTCAAATTTTAAATATTGTTTTATTTAATTTTTCATGATTTTTATTATATAAAATAGCCAAATCTTATTTAAAGCCACAATATTTGATTATTTTGATAATATTATTCTTTCTTTCACCAATATTATTACATTTTAATATTGCTGTATTATCAGAAAATATTTATCTTCCAATATTTTTATTAACTGTTTTATGACTTCAAAATTATATACAAGAACCTAAAATAAGTGATGGAATTGCTTTTGCTTTTTTGATAGCATTAATGTATTTCACTAGATGAGAAGCTTTTATTTATCTATGAGCTATATGATTAATTAGTTTATTTTTATATTTTAAAAAAGTAGAGACACATTGAATGTGTCTTAATAATAAAAAGACACATAGCAATGTGTCTCTAGAAAATTTTATTAGTTTTAATATTTTATTAATATTATTTTTCTGAATATTTATTTCTCCTTATATTTATTATCTCCATAGTTTTACTTGAGAATGGGGATTATCAAATAAATGAAGTTCTAATCTTAGACAAGCTCTTTTAAGATGAAAAGAAAAAATGGATGATAGTTGATTTGAAAAAGCTGTAGCTGAACTAACTCCAGATTCTAAACATTTAATGGCTTGATTTGCTGGTTGATTAAAGTATGAAAAAGCTTATGAAGAAATTAGTTTAAAAAATTATATATTAGAAGATAAATTTAGATTTTTAGATAACTGGTGAGAAAATCAAAAAAAATTATATTCAGAAAATATTCCCACAATAATAGATTGAAATGCTAAATTACTATACTCAAATATTGATTCAACTTTCTTTTATAAAAATACTATATTTTTAATATTATTATTATTACCTATAATTTTATTTTTTATCTGAGTTATTAATTTATACAAAGATAAAAAAAGAGATATTTTATTAAGTTTATTTAGTTTTTTATTTATAGCATCAATATTTTTTACTTTATTTTTTACTCTTAATAGATATTTTATAATTTTTATTCCACTTTTTTTAATAATAATTATTTATGGAATTCAAACTATTAATAAAACTATAAATTTTTCATGGACAGGTTTTACTAAAAAGTCTTTAGATAACTCTAAATTTTCAGGACATAAGTTACTAAAAATATTTTTAATAATTAATTTTATATGAATATACTGTTTATGATTATTAAGTTATTATAATAGCTATAAAAATTCTGATGCAAAATATGAAATAAAAAAAGAAGCTTGAGAATGGTTGAAGGAAAATAATAAATACACTAACAAAAATTCCCCTATAATCCCCTTTCATAAAGGGGATGAGCACAATTTAAATATTTTAGAAAGATTTCCAATAGTTACATATTATTCTTGAACAAATCATAGATTTATTACTCCTTATACAAGTTCAATTACTAAGTTGTTAATTTATGCTAAATACAATAAAATAGATTATTTAATAGTTGATAGCTTAGATTTTGCTACATATAGGCCAGAATTAGATTTCTTATTAGATGAAACAAAAATATTTGAATGATTAGAACAAATTAAAATATTCAAAAAAGAATTTAATTGAGAAAAACAAAAAGTAATTATTTATAAAATTAAATAAAAAAATCTACTAAAAAATTAGTAGATTTTTGTTTTTTATTAGATCAAGGCTTATTTTTAACACTAACTAAGTCTTTCAATTATAACAACTCTAATTTTAGATAAAAGCTGTAATGATTCTAGTTCTTTTGCTCTATTAAGAACTCTTTTATAATGAAACATCAGTTTTTCAACAATATTATAATAGTTCATTAATTTATTAAGATTTTCCTCTTCACCAATTAACTCCCTAACCTTTGTAATAGAGTTTATTTTTGTTGTAGTCATTATTCAAGAATTATTTAATTAAACAAAATTTATTCACAAATATAGTATATCATATAAAAGTACTCTTTTACAAATAATTTAACTTGTCAAATACTGAAAATATTTTTTAAATAAATAAGTAGAAATTTTATTAACTATCTTTTTAACCTTATTTTTCTCTTTCCAACATTCCCTTCAAAAATACTTAATAAATATTCTAAAAAATTTTCCATAGATTTAAACTCTTTAACTTTTGCTCTCAATCTTTGTGGAGTAATAACACTGAATTTAACTTCTTTATCTAAATTTAAAATTTTTCTAGTATCTTCTATTTTAATAGAAGGGCTAAAATCTAGTTGGTAATTAATTCACATTTTTTTAATATTTGTAATTAAAAATTTCTGAGAATAAATTTTAACTTTTAATAAATTAAAAAAGTTTTGCATTTCTTCTGGAAAAATTTTAACATTATTTTCTTGCTTAAAATCTTCTATTAATTCCCCTAAATCTTCTAAATTATTTATAGTTTCAATTTCTCTATAAAAATTAATTTTATCTAAATCTGAATCAAAATAACTACTTGGAATTAATGCATTTATTTGTAAATCTATTTTTGTGTTTATTTTGAAATCTGGAATGGATTTTTCTGTAGAGATAAGGCAATGCCTTGTCTCTACAGAATTATTTTTCAACTCATTAATCTTCTCCTCAATCATTTTCAAATAAAGTGTAATTCAAATTTCACTTCATTGTCCACTTTGTTTACTTCATAATAAATCTCATCAACCTCTTGTTTCTAAATCTTTCATAGCAAGCTCAAAACCTGCTCACAAATAAGAATAATTAACAATTGTTTTTAATCTTTTTGCTGTCTCTTCTCATAAATTTTCTTTTTTGTATAAAAGGTAACAATGTCATAATCTATCACTTCTTCCAACTCTTCAACGAAGCTGATGAATTTGACTAATACCAAAAATTGAAGCATCATTTATAAAAATTGTATTTACATTTGGAAAATCTATACCATTTTCAATAACTGTTGTAGTCAATAAAATGTCATATTTTTTATGTTTGAAATCAAGAATTCTTTTTTCTAAAGTATTTCAAGGAAGTTGTCCGTGAGTTGTAATTATTTTTTTATCTGGAAAAAGTCATTGTAAAACTTTTTCAAAATGCACTAAAGTTGCAACTCTATTATGGACAAAATAAACTTGTCATCATCTTTCAAATTCAGCCTCACATCAATCCAATATTACTCTTTCAGAATATTTTGAAATTATTGTATTAATATCTTTTCTACCTTGAGGTGGAGTTTTTATTATAGACATTTGTTTAATTTGAGACAATGCCATATTCAAACTTCTTGGAATTGGTGTAGCTGACATAGATAAAATATCTATTGTCGACTTTAATTTTTTAATCTTTTCTTTGTCTTTTACACCAAATTTATGCTCTTCATCAACTATTAGTAATCAAAGATTTTTATAATTAATTTTATCACTTAATAATTTATGAGTTCAAACAACTAAATCTATTTCTCAAGAATTTAATTTATAAAAAACTTCTTCAACTTTTTTAGCAGATTCCATTCTTGTAATTACAGCAATTTTCATTCAAAATTGTCTAAATCTTTCACATGCTTTTTCATAATGTTCATAAGCTAAAACTACAAGTGGAGCAATAAAAATAGATTGTTTTTTATTTATAAAAGCTCTATATATAGCATTAAATGCTACTTCAGTTTTACCAAAACCTACATCTCAAACTAGTAATCTATCCATAGGATTTTCCATTTCCATATCTCACAATATTTCTAAAATTACTTGTTCTTGGTCAGGAGTATAAGTATATACAAAACTTGCTTGGAATTCAGATTCTTTTTTTATATCAGGTAAAAATGAAAAAGATTTTCACATTTTTCTAGCAGAATATATTTCTAATAACTCTTGTGCAATATCTTCAACCTCCTTACTAACTTTAGCAAGTTTTTTTATCCATTCAGTTGTATTTAACCCAGTTAATTTAGGATTATCTCCTCATACATATTTATTAACTCTTGAAACTTCAGTTATTGGAACAAATAATTTATCTTCTCATTTATAATCAATTTCAATATATTCTTTGATAACCTCACCCCCAGCCCCTCTCCTTTGAGGAGGAGAAGGGAGTATTTTTTTAATAATTCACTTGAAAATTCAAATTCAGTGATCAATATGAACCACAAAATCTCAGATATTTATTTTTAATAACAAATCTATATCTGCTGATAAATTTTTATTTATTCTCTTTTTTATAAAAATTTTTCATAAAATATCATCACAGATAACCCTCACCCCTAACCCCTCTCCCTTGGGGGAGATGGGAATACTAAAACTTTTTAAAAAACTTCAATTAATTTCATGAATTTTAATATTTTTATTTAAATTATTATAATTAATAAAATTATCTATTGTTTTTCTATTTTTTGTATAAATAAATATTCCCCCCTCCAAAGGGGGGCTAGGGGGGGCTAATATTCAACCCTCAAAATGTGGGCTCAATATTTCTTTTAAATCCGCTATATTTTCAATAACTGGACTTTCTATTTCTAAATTTTTTATTTTTAGATTTTTATTTCAAACAAAATCAAAACTACAAAAGTTATTTAAAATATTAGTATTTTCTTCATAAAATTCTGAAAAATCAAGAGAATCTAAAATAATAAAAATATCTGAATTTTTTAAATAATTTTGTAAATTACTTTCTTTTTTTATTTCATCATTAAAAATATTTTTATTTCATCAAATAATTATTTTTTCTAAAATATTTGTAGAGACACTATTTATCGTGTCTTTATCTTCTGATATGCCATAAATGGACATATCTACATTTTTATTTATATATAAAATTTCTTCAATATTTTCTCACCAAAAACTAATTTTATATTCACATATTCAAGAAAAATCTGTAATACTTAAAATATCTCCTGATTTTTTATAAGTTCACTTATTTGAATACTCTGAAAATTCATATCAATTTTCTACTAATTTTTTAATTATTTCATCTACTTTATAAGTATTTCATTTTTCTAAAATTAATGAAAAATATAATAATTGAGATGGTTTAATTATTTCTTCTTTTAATTTATAATTCAAAATTAAAAATAATCAGCCATTATTATAAGCTAAATTACATAAACTAGAATAATTATTTATTTCTTCATAATTTATTTTTATATAATCAAAAACTTTAATATATTGATTTAGTGATTTTTCAGAATCTATTATTAAAACTATTTTTTTAAATTCTTGTAAATTTTCTTTAATAATTAAAGATTTACTAAAAAAATTTCAAGTATTAGTATAACTAGTTTTATTTTCTAATTTTATATTTAATTTTGGAAGCCATCTAAGATTACTTGTTTTACTGTTCATTTTTATATTTATTATATTTTATTTAATATATTATATAAATAAAAAAATATTCTACAAAAAAAATATTATATTAATTAAGAACATTACTAACTAGTAATAAAATAGTAATGTTCTAGTTATATTAATTTGCTTTTTTTTTAAAACATATTATACTACTAACTAGTAATAAACTAGTAATGTTTTAGTAATATTAATTAATTTCTATGATAGAATATAAAATTGAAAAGCCTGATTTTTATAAAATATCTGAAAAAAGAAAAAATTTTCTTAACTCAAATATGTTTAATATTTATAATAAAAATAATTTATGAAAATATTCTAATGAAAAATATTATTTTCGGGATAAAATTAAATTTCAACAATTACCAGAGGAGTTAGAAAGTTGTGAAGAATTATGGTATATAATTAAACTTTTTAGAATTTGAAATCCTACATTAATAAAAGATAATAATTCAAAAAGATTTACTATTTTAAAACCTAATTTTTTAGAAGAATTATTACATAATTTAGATTTATCTCTTTGATGAAAATTTTTATGAATTGATTTTAATGAAACTGAAAGAAAAACTTTTTTACAAAATGGTATAACTGAAGAAGCAATCTCATCAAGTCAATTAGAATGAGCTTTAACAAGTTCAAAAGTTGCAAAAGATATGATTACAAAATGAAGAAAAGCTATTTGAAAAGATGAAAAAATGATTTTAAATAATTATCATGCAATGCAATTTGTAAATGATAAAGATTTTTTAAAGCAAGATTTGAGCTTAGAAAGTTTAATTGAATTACAAAGCATTTTAACTAAATGAACTTTAGATGAAAAAGATCAAGAATGAAGATTAAGAAAAAATAGTGATGAAATAATAATTCAAAATTGAGAATGAACTCAAATCTTACATACACCTCCAGAAGAAAATATATTAATATGAGAATTACAAAAATTATTAAATTATGCAAATGATAAAGACAACACTTTTACTCATCCTTTTATAAAAGCAGTTTTATTACATTTTTGGATATGATATCTTCATCCATTTTGTGATTGAAATTGAAGAACTGCAAGAATTATATTTTATTGGTATTTATTAAAAAAATGATACTGGGGATTTAGTTATATACCTATTTCTACATTAATAAAAAAATCAAGAATTCAATATAAAAATGCATATCTATATTCTGAACAAGATGATAATGATTTAACTTATTTTTTAGTTTACATTGCTAATAAAACAAAGCTAGCCTTTACAGATTTTGAAGAATATACAGAAAAAAAGAAGAAAAAACAAAAAGATATTTTCTCAGAATTAAATTATTTACAATTAAATGATAGACAAAATAAATTAATTATTTATTTTTTAGATAATCCTAAAAATTATACAAATAATTCTATACATAAAAATTATTATTGAATTGCCATTGATACAGCAAAAAGAGATTTAGAAAAATTATTAGAAAAATGATTTTTAACCAAAATAAAACAAGGAAAATATGTAAATTATTTTCCAGTACCAAATTTATCTGAATTAATATAAAGTAAAAATGTCATATAAAAAAATAAACCTATTTGTAAATGCTGTTACTCAAAATTGAGCACTAATATTATTTGATGAAAATAATAAAATTATATCTCAAAAAAACATAAAAATATTATGAAATGAAAGTTCTAAATTAACTATATTTATAGATGAATTTTTAAAAGAAAATAAAATTACTTATTTTGATTTAGAAAATTTAGTTGTTGTAAATTGACCTTGAAGCTTTACAGGAGTAAGAACAATAGTGTTAGCAGTTAATACTATCAACTTTATAATTGATAAAAATATTACTTCTCTATCTTTTTTTGATTTATTTGAAAATTATCCTATAATAAAATCATCAAGTAAAAGAGATTTATTTGTAAAATATAAAAAATGTGATATTATACAGATAGTTAAAAATGATGATTTTATAAACAGCTTATCAACAGAGGGCTTTAGCCCTTTGCAAATTAAGGAAAAATTAATCTATTGAGATATTTCTAATAATTTAATTTCTGAAAGAATTAAAGTTAATTCAGAAATTAATTATAAAAAAATTATAAATTCTATAATATTTCAAGAAAACAAATTAATAGAACCACTATATATAAAAAAACCTAATATTTTCATAAAACAAAAATAAATTATGCATAACAATATAAATCATATTAAGTTAGATGATATGAGACCTTGAGAAAAACCAATTATGATAGTAAAAAGACATTGGATAATTTTAGTTAAATTATTTTCTTATTTTCTTTTAGGATTATTATTTACAACTATGTTTTATATTTTTTGAAATTATGCATGGGCACATCTTTTAGTTATAATATTTTGGATGATATATTCTATTTTTCTTTATATAGAATGGTTAAATCATGAACTTGATTTATATATTATTACAAATAATAGGATTATTTGAGTAGACCAAGTATGATTTTTAAATAGAAAAGTATCTGAATGTAATTTATGACAAGTTCAAGAAGTTTGAAATCAAACTAAATGACTTTTAGCAAACTTATTAAATTATTGAACAATAAAAATTCAAACTGCATGAAATGCTACTAATTTTGTAATGGATATGGCTCCTTTACCAATAGAACATTCTAGAAGAATATTAAATGAAGTTGATAAATATAGAGATGCTCAAAAAGGTGAAAATAAATAAAAAAACACAGAAAGCTGAAGCTTTCTGTTGATATAAATAATATTATTAACAAGGTGGCTTTAGCCCCTTGTATTTTTTTATGCACTAATTGTAGTACCTTCATCTCATCATAAAATAGCATTTTTTATTGCTCACTCTTTATTTAAAGATAGAACTTTAACAACTAGATTATTTTCCATAGCAAGTGCAATAGAAGTAAAATCCATAACTCTTAACCTTTTTTGAATAACTTCATTATAAGTAACCTTTTTTATAAACTCTGCATCATCATATTTCATAGGATCTTTTGTATAAACTCAATCAACTTTAGTAGCTTTTATCATCATATCTGCTTCAATTTCTAAAGCTCTTAATACTCCAGCTGTATCAGTTGTAAAAAATGGATTACCAGTTCATCCTCAAAAAATAACTACTTTTTTATTTTTAATATATTTAATAGCTTTCTGTTTATTAAATCTTTCAGCTATTCAATCTATTCAGAATGAATTCACTATTTTTGTATCAATTCACTTTCTTTCTAACACATCTGAAAGCGCTATTGTATTAATATTAATAGCTAGCATTCACATATTATCCGCATTACATCTATCAATTTTAATTTTTTCAATTTCTGCTCATCTAATAAAATTACCTGCTCAAACTACAACTCATACTTCAATATCACTTTTTATTAAATCTTTTATTATATCTCATACTTTATCAAGCATAATATAATCTAAACCTCATTTTTCACATCCAGCAAGTGCTTCACCAGAAACTTTAATTACTACTCTCATTTTTTTAATTATTATTAATTATTTTTTTAAATAAATCATCTACAATTTCAGTATTTTTAAATTCTCTATTTTTTTCTTTTAATTCTTTATTTTTTTCTGAAATATTATCTTTATCAACTCATTCTCAAGTTTCTAGCTCATAAACTCAATAAAATCAATGAAGTAAATCTATATAATGTTTTTCATAAAAATATTTTTCTCAATCTAATCTAATAACATAAAAACTTATACCTTTATCTTTTATTAAATCACGACATGTATTCCAATAATAAGATTTTTGTCTATCATTTAAAAATTCTGTTACAAAATATTTATCTGTATCTTCATTTTTACTACAATTAATTTTAGCAAGAATTTCTTTTTTTACTTCAAATCATTTAATATCTGAATAAGTAAAAGATTTTTCTCATAATTTAATAACATTTCCAAAAGTACCTCATTCAGGAAGTTCAGTAAAAACTAAATCTTCTTCATCTCAAATAAGTTCAGCTGTTTTAGTTTCTTCTTCTTTTCCAAAAAAAGTTTCTGCCTTAATTTTTCAATCTAAAAGTTCATTATCATTAATTGAAACTAAAACTTGTAATTCTAAAACTGATTCTATATTTCAATTATAAGCAGTAAAAATATATTTATTTAATCAGAAATCTAAAACTTTAAATTTAGAATTA
>JAUZRO010000042.1 GCA_030950465.1 Candidatus Altimarinota bacterium
TTCTATTATTCAAACTATTAAAAGAAGAGCTAGATGATTTAGAAATTTTGAGAATTTTAAGACTATGATTTATTTAAGTATTTGAGATTTTGAAGTGAGTGTAAAATAGATATTCTACCTAATTGATTTAAGGAAGAGCCAGAAAAATATTATTCTTTTGAAGAAGCTATAAAAATCTCAAATAAAGTAATTAATAAAGATGCAATTGAATTTGTAAATAATGTTTTAAAAAAACAAAAAAATAATAGCTTAATAAAAGAGTATGTAAATGTATAATGTAAAATTAGGAAATAATTTAATTTTGAAAATAAACTCTTTTATAAAATGATATTTAAATAGTTATTTAGATTTATTTGAAGATTCTTGAATATCAAATCTTTCAGAAATAATAAATAATTATGAAACTTTAGCTTTTACTTTTAGAAATACTATTTTTAATGAAATAAATTCTTTTTTTAGTAATGATGAGATATTTTGATATAAACAAATAACTTTAAAAAAGTTTTCTATTTTTTTAAAAGTATGAAACTATAATTTAAAAATATTTTATATTGAAGATAAAAATCAAGAAAAATTTATGACATAGAATTTCATAAAAAATAATTAAAATCAGGTAAAGCTCAAGATCTTATGATGAATGCTCCAGCTTTCATTGAAGAAACTCAACTTGAAGAATTACATATTGAAATATGTAGAAAAAGATGAAGATTAAAAAAATAATATTGTTATAATAACAATATTATTTTTTTAAGTTTTTAAATCCAAAATCATCAATTATAAATCCTTAATAAAAAATCTTTATTTTTTCAATTAGACATTTTTATAATCTCTTCTTCATTTGGTAAATAAATAATATCAAATTTATTTATAAAATCAATATCTATAGTTCAAGGATATTTTGTATCATTAATAACCTTTATATCTATATCACTATCTTCTGTTCTAATCTTTCACCTAGAATTTTTTGTTCATTTTTTTCACATATTTCATTCTGCAAAACTTCAACTAAATCATATTTTTATATTCTCATTATTTTGTAATAATATTTCTATTTGTTCTAATAATTTATTTCTTTTACTTTCACTTAATTGTTCTAATAAATATTTTTTATCTCAAAAAATTTCTTTCTTTCTTTCTTTCTTTCTTTCTAATATAGAAAATACTTCATTTCATATTCATCATCAAGAATTAAACTCATCATTATGTTTATTTTCAAATTTTCTTAGTAAATCTATCATTTTTTTTATTTTATATATTAATTTAATTAAACCATATTTTTGAAATAAAAGCAATTAAAAAAGGCTCCTTTCGTGATAGCATGAAAAATCTAGAAAAAATAATAGCTATAAATTATAT
The DNA here is from genome assembly GCA_030950465.1 of Candidatus Altimarinota bacterium. Taxonomy (GTDB): domain Bacteria; phylum Patescibacteriota; class Gracilibacteria; order BD1-5; family UBA6164; genus CALLPO01. The sequence continues at coordinate 1,357 of JAUZRO010000042.1, forward strand.
TATAATGCTATTAAAACATATAAAAAAGAGAAGAAAAGTTTTA
>JAUZRO010000043.1 GCA_030950465.1 Candidatus Altimarinota bacterium
TTATGTAAAGTTGCAAAAAGAGTTTCACACTGATTTTCTTCAAAAGTTATGTATATCAAAAAATTAACTGCTAGATTTTGTTTGAAAAAACTTGAAATTTAGATGGTATTTTTCCTGCTATCACGAAAAGAGCCAAATAAATTTGATTTTTCAGTTATTTATGATATATTTTGTACAAATATTACATAAATTTAAAAATATGAATGTTATTGCAATTTCAGATTTTAGAGCAAAATTATCTCAAAATTTAGATAAAGTTAGAGTTTTAAAAAAATCATTAGTTTTTTAAAATAGAAATAAGAAAGAATTTTTACTAATGCCTTACCCAAATGTGGAAAGTGATGAAAATTTATTTGAAATTTATAATGACTTGGAAGATAAAATAATTCAAGTAGACTATTATAAATGATTAGAAAATAATTTTTCTGAATGGAATAGTAAAAATAATGAAGATTTATTTGTATAAAAAGTAATGATGATTTTAGAAAAATGAGAAATAGTTTTAGTAAAATTTCCTTTTACAGATTTACAAAATTATAAATTAAGACCAGCCTTAGTAATTTCTAATTCTAATTTTAATAATTTAGATAATATTATGCTTATTTGAATTTTTTGAAATAAATGAATAGAGAAATATTCTTATAAATTAGAAAATTCTTTTTTTGAAAATTGAAAAATGAATAAGCAATCTTATTTGAGATTACAAAATATTTTCACACTTCATAAAAGTTTAATTTATAAAAAGGTAGCAAAAATGAAAAGTGAAAATTTTAAAGAAGTAGATAAAAAATTATGTGATTTTATTTATTAATTAGGGAAAGTAAAAAATGACAAAAATATATTATCAATGAGAAGAAGGTTCTTATCATCATCAAGCATCACTTGAAATAATAAAAAATCTAAATATAAAAGTTGAAGAAATGATTTGATTAGATAATTTTGAAAAGTGTTGGGAAAAAATATGAGATGAAAGTATATTAATTTTAGCTATAGAAAATTCATATGCTTGAACAATTTATGAAAATTTATATAAATTTAATAATTTAGATATTAAAATTATTTGAGAAATAAATTTACCAATAGACCATGCAATTTGTTCAGTTGAAACAGATTTATCTAAAATTAATAAAGTATATTCTCATTTTAAAGCTCTTCCACAATGTTATAATTATTTCAAAAAACATAATATTAAAGAACAAATTATAGTTTCAGATACTGCTTGAGCAGCAATACAATTATCTAAAACTAAAGAAAAATGAGCTGCTGCTATTTGTTCAAAATTGGCTGGAGAAATGTATTGATTAAATATTTTAGAAGAAGCAGTTCAAGATCAAAAAGGGAATACTACAAGATTTGTAATTATTGTCCCAAAAAAATCAGAAATAAAATATTCTAAAAAAGAAAATAAAATTAGTATTTTATTTGAAGCTAAAAATATACCAGCAAGTTTATATAAGTGTTTATGAGCTTTTGCAACAAATAATGTTAATTTATCAAAAATTGAAAGTTTACCAAATATAAAAAATCCATTTTCATATTTATTTTGGCTAGATTTTGAAGGAAAATTAGAAGATAAAAATGTTATTGCATCTTTAGAAGAATTGAGTTTTTTTACTAGTAATATAAAAATCATTTGAGAATATTAGTTTATAATATAAAAAAATAAAAAATGGTTGCTTTAACAATAACAAATATATCACAAAATATATTTGACAAAAAAATATATACAGCTGAAGAATTATTATCTATATTAATAAATAAGTTGGATTATAGTATTGAATTATGAGAATTTTCTGAAGAAGAAAATAAAGAATTATTAAATATGTGAAAGTGAAGATATGAAAAAATTAGTAACTTAATAGATTAATTTATGAAAATAGTTGTAACAGATACTTTTAAAAAAAGTATAAAAAAATATTATTAGATATTGAAAATAAAAATTATAAAATATACTAAAAAAATGTATTATGAGAATATTAGTTTGATTATCTGGTTGAGTAGATTCAGCAGTTACAGCCTATCTTTTAAAAAAAGAGGGCTATGATGTAACGGCTGGTTTTATGGTGAATTATTTAGATGAAAATAATCCTAATTGCCCAACTAGAGAGGATATTATAATTGCAAAAGAGGTTGCTGAGTATTTAGAAATTCCTTTTTTTACTTTTGATTATAGAGATGAATATGAAGAAAAAGTTTTAAATTATATGTATGATTGATACCAAAAATGAATTACACCAAATCCTGATATTATGTGTAATAGTGAGGTAAAATTCAAAGCATTTTTGGATGAAGCTATGGAATTATGATTTGATAAAATTGCAATGGGGCATTATGCTAGAATAAAAGATTGAAAATTATTAAAATGAGTAGATAATAATAAAGACCAATCATATTTTCTAGCTGGATTATCTAGTGAACAATTAAGTAAAACACTTTTTCCTATTTGAGAATTAGAAAAACCTGAAGTTAGGGAAATAGCAAGAGAGGCTTGATTGCCAAATGCAGAGAGAAAAGATTCACAATGAATATGTTTTGTTTGAAAAGTAAATATGGCAGAATTTTTAGAGAAAAAAATAAAACCAAAAAAAGGTATTATAAAAGATACTTCTTGAAAAATTCTATGAGAACATAAATGAGTTTTTTATTATACAATTGGTCAAAGAAAATGACTTGATATTTGAGGTCAAAAAGAACCAATCTTTGTTGTAAAAAAAGATTTAGAGAAAAATGAAATTATAGTTTGAACTGAGAATAATGTAGAACTATATTCAGATATTTTAATTATGAAAAATATTAACTTTCTTTCTCCTCTTGGGGGAAAGTACCCGAAGGGGGATAGGGGGCTTGTTGCAAAATGTAAAATTAGATATAGACAAGCAGACCAAGATTGTATAGTTTCAAAAATATCAGAAGATGAATATAAAATTAAATTTGAAGAAAAACAAAGAGCAATAGCACAGTGACAAATTTGTGCTATATATTTAGAAGATGAATTAGTAATGAGTTGAATTATTCAATAATTTAAAATATAAATTATGAAAGAAAAAAATTATGCATTCATAGATTGACAAAATTTATACCAATGATTAAATTGGTCACTAAATTATAAAAAATTTAGGATTTCATTAAAAGATAAATATAATATTGAAAAGGCTTATTATTTTATAGGTTTTAAGCAAAAAGAGAACTGACTTTATGAAAAGTTACAAGAAGCTTGATTTATTTTAGTTTTTAATTTAAAATGAGAAAACTTAAAATCTACTAAAAAATGAAATATAGATACAAATTTAGTATTTAATGTTATGAAAAAAATTATTCATAGTACTTTTGATAAAGTAGTTTTAGTTTCTGGTGATTGAGATTATAAAATGATGGTAGACTATTTAGTTGAACAAAATAGATTTAAAAAAGTTATTGTTCCAAATTTGAAATTTGCTTCAAGTTTATATAAAAATAATAATAATTTAGATCATAAATACTTTGTAAATCTAGATTATTTGAAAGAGAAGCTTATATATGAAAAATAATAAATCAAAAAAGCTCCCTAAGCACTAACACTTTCGGCAACTTTTTTAGTATTTTAATACATATATATTATATTATATTATATTATATTTGCAAACTTTTTTTGCATAAATAAAAATTAAAATGAAAAAAATACTAACAGGGATAAAACCAACATGAAATGGAATGCATATGTGAAATTATTTTGGTGCATTAAAACCATTATTTGATATGGATGATTGAAAAAATGATGTAACTGTTTTTTTACCAGATTTTCATTCACTAACATCTATTCATAATTGAGAAGTTTTAAGAAATAATAGAGAGAGGTTATTAAAAGAATTTTTTGCATTAATGCCAGAAAAATCAGATATTACAGTTTTTGAACAATCTAAAATAAATAATTTAAATAATATTGTTTGGATTTTAAATAGTGTAACTCCTTATTCTATGATGCTTAGGGCTCATAGTTTTAAAGATAGTCAAAATAAAAATTCTGAAATAAATATGGCTGTTTTTAATTATCCAATTTTAATGACAGCAGATATCATAAGTTATGATTTTGATATTGTTCCAGTATGAAAAGATCAAAAACAACATTTAGAATTTGCTAGAGATATAGCTAGGAATTTTAATAAAACTTATAATTGTGATATTTTTAAATTACCAGAAGCTAAAATCAATGAAGATTTATTACTAATTCCATGAACAGATTGAAGAAAAATGAGTAAATCTTATGATAATTTTATATGAATTTTTGATTCAGAAAAAATTATGAAGAAAAAAATAATGACTATAGTTACTGGATCTGAAACTTTAGAAGAACCAAAAAATCCAGATAATTGTAATATTTTTGCTTTAATTAAATTATTTGCATCAGAAAGTAAACAAGAAGAAATTAAACAAAAATATTTAGCTTGAAATTATGGTTACTGACATGCAAAATTAGAATTATTAGAAATAGTTTTAGATTATTTTAAAGAAGCTAGAGAAAAATATAATAGTTTTGAAAATAATATGGATTATATTTATGAAAAACTAGAAGAATGAAATGCTAAAATGAATAAAATTTGTGATGAAAAATATGAAAAAATATTAAGAATTACTGGATTAAAACAAAAAACAAGGGGCTAAAGCCACCTTGTTGGTGTATTAAAAATTCCGAAAAAATTACATAAAATTATAACTATAGCAAGGTGGCTTTAGCCCCTTGTTTTTTTATAGAATTATAATTTCATTATTCTAATCATTCTATCTGTAAAACTAAAATCTTCCTTTTCATTTTCTTTAATAAATTCTGGTAAAATTCATTTTAATTCTAAAGCCACTGTGTTATCAATTTTTAAATCCATTACTTTTATTCATTTTTTATTCAAATTTAACCTACATATTATAGCATTTTCTCATTCATAAATAAGAGTATAACTCTCAATTTTAGAATAATCATAGAAAAACTCATCTACTTTCATTCATAATTCTGTTATTTCTATAGCAATAGTATCAGAAGAATTATTTTCTATATAAAAAACTAATCAAGATAAAAGAAGAATTATAAAACTCATTCAATATTGTTTAGTTAAAAATCACCATATTACAAGTCATATAATGATTGAGAAAACAATACTATACCATAATTGTCATCTATTTTTTGTATCAGGGAATGTCCAAGAATATAACATATTTTTCATATTTAAAAATTATACTATCCAAAATTATCAAATATTAACTTAACAATAAACCAAGAAAGCACTGTAATTGCAAAACCAGTTAAGGCCATAGTAATTGTATCTTTTCATTTTGAAATATCTCACTTAATAGAACCAAAAAGAAAATAATATGCTCAAATAATTACAAAAATTACAGAAATTGTTCAAGCAAGTCCAAGAAAGATATCTATCATTCATTTTATTACTCAGGCAATATCATCAATATGTAAATTACCAGTTCTTATATTTTCAACACTTCATCATACTCATTCAAGTAGTCATTTTCAAGTAGCAAAAGTTGCAGAACTACTTAAGATAAGATAATATAAGCTACTTAATGTAAGTGTTATTTTTTTAAAATTAACCATTATTAATTAATTATTTATTAAATTAAAACTTTGTGTATCTTGTTTTATTTGGCTAAAATCTTCCATATTTGGATTATAATAATCTGTTATATATTTTATTAAGTCACTTTTTTCTAAAGTATTTGCTTTAATTCAAATACCTTCAAGACTTGTTTTTATTTGATTTGACCTATTTATAAGTGATTTTTTAGTTTTACTAAATTTTCTTATTTGTTCTCTTATTTTAAAAACATCATCTTCTGCTTTCATTGAAGCAAGAAATTGTTTAAATGATCAAAAGAAACTTGTATCTTTTACACTTTCTCATTCTGTTTCATCAAAAGGGATAACCACATAAAAGTCTTTTTTCATTATCTGAGCAACTTCTATTAATTTTTTTAAATATTCTATATATTCATAAGTTTGATTTTGAAGTAGAGGATTTTTTTGATTTAATGCTTTATCTTTTAAATTAGCAATATAACTATCAATATCTAACTTAGTTGACCTAACTATTATTTGAATAGGGAAGCTTAAGGAATTCAAAAATCTTTGAAAACTAATAATAATAGAATCTTGTTCCTCAGTTGATTTTAATAAAAAATTTATAGGAGAACATTTCATTATTACTCTAGCTGATCAATCTTTCATTATCATTACATTTTCCTTTATTTGAGAAAATGGTAAATATCTTTGAGTAGAATTATCAGGAATTTCTTTCTTTTTTGTTTTTACTGTCATATTTTTTTATATTTTATTAATTTTATCTTCTAAATTTTGAAGTTTATCTAACTTTGATTCAAAGTTAATTACGGATTCTTTTTTATCAGCAGAACTTTTTATATAACCAATATGCATAGGTTCAAAAGAATCAACTCATTTTACCCATCTTCTTTGTGTTCAATTTAAAACTCTTCTAAGTATAGCAAATATAAAAGGTATAAATGTCATCTCATAATGTTTAAATACAGCAATTAATACTGTTAATCAAAAAATAAGTAGAGCAGGAATAGCAGCTATTTCATTTCATAATCATCTTAATCAATCAAAAACTTGAAAAGCTATTCATCATCAAACCATAATTACAGCCAATTGTTTTAATCAAAGCCCTAAAAATATAGGATCTTCATTTTCTATTTGTACAGGTATTTTATATTGCATATAATATTTTTATTTTTATTTCTTATATAATAACAAAAAAAGCTAACTTTTCAAAAGTATTTTTTATTTAATTCTCTATTTTAGAGTGGACAATATCATATGATTATTTATAAAAAAATAATACTTGTAAACTTTCATACTACCTGTAAAAAAGAGGTCTACAAATTAAAAAATCATTTAGATAGAAGTATTAAGATTTTTGGATAATTTTCCTTACTCCACTGATTTTTAGGTTATGCCTCATTTTTTTTTGTAATATATTTGTATATTTTTTCCCTTATACTGTAAAAAAGGATATTTTTAAATTTAAAATTTCTTAAAAAATTTTGCATTTTTACAAAAAATAGTTATAAACAGCTTATTAACAGAGTGGCTTTAGCCCTTTGATTATTTAATAATAAAGAAAAAAATATGGCTTTTTATGCAATATTAGAAATAACAAAAACAGCTTCTCAAGATGAAGTTAAGAAGGCCTATAGAAAAATGGCTATGAAATATCATCCTGATAGAAATTCAGGTGATAAAAGTGCAGAAGCAAAATTTAAAGAGGTTAATGAGGCTTATCAAACTTTATCTAATCCACAAAAAAGACAACAATATGATGTATATTGAAAATCTGGTTGAGCAGGTTGATTTTGAGGTGGTTGATTTGGTTGAGGTTTTGGTGGTTGAGTTGATGTAGATTTATGAGATATTTTTTCTGACTTTTTTGGTGGTTGAGGTTGATGAAGAACTAGACAAAAAAAATCATGAGTTCAAAGGTGAGAAGATATAGAAGAGGGAATTGTTATAGATTTGAAAACTTCTATTTATTGAGGAAAACATAAAATTTCTTTTGATAAAATGTCTAGTTGTTGAGAATGTAGTTGAGCTGGAGGTTCTGGTAAAAAATCTTGTTCAGACTGTAATTGATCAGGTTATAAGACTTATACAAAACAATCAATGTTTGGTATAATTCAACAAACTTGAGCTTGTGATGTTTGTAATTGAACTTGAGAATCTTTTGATAAAGTATGTGATATTTGTCATGGTAAAAAAAGAGTTAGTACAAGAGTTGAAAAAGAAATTGATATTCCAGCAGGGATTGATGATTCTATGATTATTAAAATGGAATGAGAATGAAATGATTGAATTTGAACAAAACAATCAGGTGATTTATATTTAAGATTTAGAGTTAAATTAGAAGAAAAAGGATTAATTAGAGAATGATTACATTTATTTTATGAAGTAGAAATAGAAGTAGTTGAAGCTATTTTAGGAACAACTAAAGAAATAAAAATTCCAGTTATTTGAAAAAGAAAAATTGAAATTCCAAGTGCTACAACTCATTGAAGTGTTTTAAAAATTATTTGAGATTGAGTTAAAGATGTGAATTATGATACAAAATGAGATTTACATATTAGTATTTTAATAAAAATACCTAAAAAACTTTCTAAAAAAGAAAAAGAATTATATTTAGAAATAGCTAAAGAAAAGAAAATTGATGTAAATAATGAAAAAGGAATTTTTGAAAGTATTTTTGGGTAAAAATAAAATGTTTTAAAAAAATAAAATCTATGATAGATTTTATTTTTTTAAATTGCAACTTTTGAAAGAATTAATTGATTTACTGAAACTCATTGATTTTTTGCAATATAATGTAATTGCCTGTGAAGATTTTTAGGTAATCTTAAGCTAAGTTTTCAACTTGGAGTAAAATTTCAATCTTCAAGTGGAATATTTTTTCATTCTTCATTATAAACTGAAATTGCTAATTCAATAGCTTCTTCAATTCAAATTGATAAATCTTCAAGACTCTCATCTACAACTGTGATATTGAAAGCTGGTACAAAAGCAGAAAATCAGTCTTCTTCTTTTTTTATAGAGAAGTAATAATTATTTTTCATAGTTTTCTTTAATTAATTGTAATAAAGTTTTTACATAGCATATTTTTATTGGCTTTTTATGTGGAAAAGCAAAAAATATATGCTTAGTTTTGTTATAATAATGTGCATGTGATCATTTTTGTCTTTTTTTTAGAAATCAATAATTATCTAATAAAGTTTCAAAATCTTTTACAGACACATTATTAATATTCTGCTCAATTTTTTCTAATATTCACATTTATTTTAAATTAATGATACTATATATAGTATCATATTACTATAATAATTTAAAAATGCAAAATTATTTTGTATTTTTATAAAAATTAATATTATTGATTTAATAACTAAAAATAAAAATTATGCTAAAAAAACTATTCACATTTCTGTTTGTAATAACTTTTTTTGGAGTTTTCTCATATTTTTATTGAGAAGACTTTTTTAAGAATATAGAAAAACAAGAAAATTTAGTAAATCAGAAAAAAATAATTTCAGGAAAATTATCAGATTTTAGTATAGAAAAAATTAGAGAATTAGAAAATACTGAATTTTATTATACTCCAAGCCAAGAAGTTTTATGAAAAATTGTCCATTTAATTAATAAATCAGAAAAATCTGTTTATATAGAAGTATATATGCTTACTGAAAAAAAGATTAAAATAGCTTTATTTAATGCAAAAAACAGATGAGTTGATATAAAAATAATTTTAGAACATTCTCCTTATTTAGCTAAAAGTTTAAATAGGAAATATTTTGAAGAATATAAAGATGCTTGATTAAATATTACTTGGTCAAATCCTCAAAATTACACACTAAATCATTCAAAAATAATACTAATAGATAATAATAAATTAATCTTATCAACTTGAAATTTTACAGCTTCAAATTTTAAGAAAAACAGAGATTTATTTATTTTTACAGAAGATAAATATATAATTAATGCCTTTAATAATATATTTAATTCAGATTTTATTTGAGAAAAAATAACTTTTTATGAGGATAATTTAGTTATTTCACCAGATTATTCAAGAATTAAGATAGAAAAATTAATTAGTTCAGCAAAAAATAATATAAAAATTTATATTCCATATTTAAGTGATAATAATTTACTAAAATTAATAGAAGAAAAAATAAATTCTTGAGTTAAAATAGAAATGATAATGTCTGATTATTGATATGAAAAATTTAAATTAAATAAAAAAGAAAATTTTTTTATAGAAAAATTAAAAAAGAATAAAAATTTTATTTTTAATGAAATAAATAAAAATGGCTCTTCCTTAAATCAATTAGGTAGAACTTAATTTTTGTATATAATATATTAAAATATAATAAAAATCAAATGGAAAAAGAACTATTTTTACAGGCACTATGATTAAAAGAACCTTGGTACATAAAAGAAGTTA
>JAUZRO010000044.1 GCA_030950465.1 Candidatus Altimarinota bacterium
ATATTTCTTCTAATATTCTTAAATATTTTATTGCTTCAATTTTTTCTATTCAACTTTGATTTAATGAAAAAGTACAGATAGTTTTATTATCTTTTTCATTTATATCTAATTTAATATCTTCACTTATATTTAATATTTTTATAAATTCTTCAACTTCTGATTTATTATCACTATTAATATCTAAATCTAATACATGTAATATTTTATTTGCTAATTGTTCTCTTGTTGCTTCTGTATTTATACTTTCTTCTACATTTTCTACTTCTGAAAGTTGTTCATAACTTATTAATCTATCTTTTTCGGCCATTTTTTTTATAATTATTATTGTTAAATTTTAAATATTCTATATTAAATTAAAAATATTTATATTTAATATAGAATATTATTTTATTTTGTCAAATAAAATAATACAAAAACATTTTGTAAAAATAATCTAATTCTATATAATGAATTAGATTATTTTTTAATAACAATAAAAATGACAGAAAATACAGATTATCCTAAAAAATATAACCCTAAAGATTTTGAGGATAGATTATATAAAACATGGGAAGAAGAAGGGAAGTTTAAACCTAGAGAAAGTACTACTGGTGAACAGTTTTATATATCTATGCCACCTCCAAATGTAACTGCAAAATTACATATTGGTCATTCTTTGGGTTGTACTTTGCAAGATATTATGACTAGATATCATAGAATGAAATGAGATTCTACATTATTACTTCCAGGTACTGATCATGCAGGTATTTCTACTCAAGTAAAAGTTGAAGAAAAATTAGCAAAAGAAGGGAAAAATAAACATGATATGAGTCGTGAAGATTTTATTTGAGAATGTTTTGAATGGACTGAAAAATATTGAGGAGAAATAAAAAATCAATTTAGAAAAATGTGAACAAGTTGTGATTGGACAAAAGAAAAATTCACACTTGATAAATCTATGAATAAAAGAGTAAATAAAGCATTTGTTGATTTATATAACAAAGGTTTGATTTACAAATGAGAATATATGGTTAATTATGATCCTGTTTTAGAAACAGTAATTTCTGATCAAGAAGTTGTTCATAAAGAAGAAAAATGAAAAATGTATTATATAACTTATTTTTGTGCAGGTTGTGATAATGAAATAGTTATTGCTACAACTAGACCAGAGACTCTTTTAGGTGATGTTGCAGTTGCAGTTCATCCAAAAGATAAAAGATACAAAAAAATGTTAAAGGCAGGAAAAAAATTAATTCTTCCTCTTGTTAATAAGGAAATAGCATTAATTGCAGATGAATCAGTTGATATGAATTTTTGAACTGGAGCAGTTAAAATAACTCCAGCTCATGATGCTAATGATTTTGCAATGGCAAAAAGACATGATTTACCACTTGATAATATTGTTATTTGAAAAGATGGTAAAATGACTGAAGTTGCTTGAATTTTTGCTGGTCAAGATTTTATGACAGCAAGAGAAAATATTGTTGAATTATTAAAATCAAAATGAAATTTGGTAAAAATAGAAGATCATATTTCAAAAGTTGGTTATGGTGAAAGAACAGGTGCTAAAATTGAAACAATTATCTCAACTCAATGGTTTGTTAAAGTTGAACCTTTAATTAAAAAAGTTATAGCTGGTTACAAAAGAAAAGATTTTGAAATAATTCCAAAAAGATTTAATAAAACTTTTGAAGATTGGGTATTTAATTTAAGAGATTGGTGTATTTCAAGACAATTATTATGGGGGCATCAAATACCAGTTTGGTATAATGAAACTTGAGATATATTTTGCGCAGAAACAGAAGAAGATGCTCAAAAACAAGCTTGAACTTGAGTTAAATTAACAAGAGAAACTGATGCACTTGATACTTGGTTTTCATCTGGTTTATGGCCATTTTCAGCACTTGATAACAATATGTGGGAATGAGAAGAATCAGATTTAATGAAACAATTCTATCCTTCTTCAGTTATGGAAACAGGTCATGATATAATATTTTTCTGGGTTATTAGAATGTTATTATTTTGATATGAATTCACAGGAAAATCTCCATTTAAAACTATTTATCTACACTGATTAGTTAGAGATAACGAGTGAAAAAAAATGAGTAAATCTCTTTGAAATGGTATAGATCCACTTGATATGATTGAAGCTCATTGAACTGATGCTTTAAGATTAACTTTAGTTATTTGAAATACTCCATGAAATGATTTGAAATTTGATGAAAAAAATGTTATTAATAATAAATCTTTTATTAATAAACTATGGAATGCCTCAAGATTTGTTTATTCAAAAGTAGATCAAAGTACTGAAAAAGATTCAGATATTTTAGAAAAAATATTATTAGATAATTATGAATCTTTAGAACTTCATGAAAAATGGATTTTATCAAAATTAAAATATTTATCAGATAGAGTTACTTCTTGAATGGAAAAATTTGATTTTTCAGATATTTGACAAGAATTACAAATATTTACAAAAAATGAATTTTGTGATTATTATATTGAAGAATTTAAATTAAGTTCAGAAAAATCTAGCTTTGGTAATGAAGTAATTATTTATACTTTAAATAAATTACTTAAATTATGGCATCCATATATTCCATTTGTAACTTCTGAAATATATACTAAATTAGGTTTCAAATGAGATTTAATAGAAGTAAAATGGGGAACTGTTAATATAAAAAGAAATGAAAAAGTAGAAAAGGAAAAAGATTTAATGATAAAAATTATCAAAGAAATTAGAAATCTAAGAGCAGAAAATAATATATTACCTAGTAAGACTATTTGAGTAAAAATTTATGCCAAAAATAAAAATGCAGAATTTTTAGATTGAGTTTTAGATTTAATTTGATGAATTGTAAAAGCAGATTCTATTGAATTAGTTGATAAAAAAGAAAATGATATAAATCTTGCTTATTGAATTATAAAACAATGAGTTGAAGTTTATGTTGATACTGCTAATGCTTTAGATATATGAAAAGAAATTGAAAGATTTAAAGAACAAATAGAAGATGTTAAAGAATACATTGCAATATTAGATAAAAAGTTATTAAATTCATCTTTTGTAGATAGAGCTCCAGAACATTTAGTTAGAGCTGAAATGGAAAAAAAGACTGCTGCTGAAGATAAACTTAGAAAAATAGAAGATAAATTAGAAAAAATAATTGATAAAAAAAAAAACTAGAAAAATTAATTTCTAGTTTTTTTTTGTTCTAAATGGCAAGATATATTAAATTTAATTGTAAAATCTTTATTACTAAAACACTTTTTAAAAGGTGTTTTTTATATTTAAAACAGCACACATTTTTTGTATTAGCTCATATTATTTATCTCTTCATATATTTCTAAAAAATATCTTGTTATACTTAATAAATCAATAGAATTAATATTTTGTTCTTTTATATGTTCATTAAAGTTTTCTGTAAAAGATTCTTCAAAAATTCATATAACAAAATTATAAATTATTTTTCAATTTTCTAATCTACTAATTTCTTCTTTATTTATAGATACAAAATCAAATAAATCTTTACATTTATCTATTAAATTATTTTGAACTAAAATATTATCTATAATATCTTCATTTCTATTTTTATATAAAATATTAAAAATTTCCTCAAAATATTTAGGGTAATTTTTATGAGGTATTTCTAAAACTTTTTTAGTATTATCTTTATTTTTTTCTATATCTGAAATAATTAGATCAGATAATTTATATTCTTGTTCATCTACTATTAATTCAGATTCTAAATTATCTATAATAGGTTGAATAATTTTAAATAACTCACTATTTAAAATTTTATAAAATATTTCTTTATTTTTTACTTTATAATCTAATAAACTATAAAATTTAATTTTTTCACTATCTTTAACATCTAATTTTGGTAGTAAATTTAATTTTAATTCTTCAAAATTAGATAATTTTCAAATATTATTTTGTTTTGAAAAATAATTTAATAACTCTAAAAAATAATTAAGTTCTAAATTATTTTTAGAATTTGAATTTATATCTTTACTATTAGCATTTAATCAGATTAAAATTACTTTATATAACTCATTAGTTTTATGTTTTTGTAAATCTATAAAATTTAATTCTCTATTTTCATCTAATATTTTTAAAAAATTATAAATATTTTTTTGTAATCATTGAAGATTTTTAATTTCACTTTGAACTTCAATTTGGTAATCTTTTTCATATATTAAATCATTAATAGAATATTTATTTTTTTTTGACATATTATTTTTTATTAACTTATATTTTATTCATAATATCTTCTATTTTTTTATAATCATTATTTATCTTTTTTGTTTCTCAAATAAAGTCTATTTCTTCATTTTCTTCATTATTAGATAAGCTTTCTTTTTTATCTAAAGCATTAATATAATCACATAAATCTTTATATTCTTCTAATTTTTTAAATATTTTATTATATTTTGAACTTTTTGATAGTGGTAAATCTTTTATAAGATTTTTTAATTCATTATCAAAAATATTAAAATTTAAATTATGGATCTTTTTTGCAAAATTTAGAATTTTATTTTCATTTAATTCTACAAT
>JAUZRO010000045.1 GCA_030950465.1 Candidatus Altimarinota bacterium
TTTTTCAAAAGTGCTTGATAGTAACGAAAATTTAATTAAAAGATGAGTAGAATATTACTGAAAAGTTTTAGAAATAGTTAAAGATATTGAAAAAAATATTTTGGAAACTTGAGATGAATATTCTAAAATATTAACAGAAAAATTTGATTGAGTTAAAATTGATAATTTTAAAGTTACAGAAGAAGAATTTGAAGAAGCTGAAAAAAAAGTTTCAGATGAATTAAAAAAAGCCATAAAAATAGCTAAAAATAATATTGAAACATTCCATAAAAGACAAATTCCAAAAGATTTAGAACCAGAAGAAACTTATGAATGAGTTCTTTGTTATAAACAATTTAGAGCAATTGAAAAAGTTTGATTATATATTCTATGAGGAACAGCACCACTTTTTTCTACAGTTTTGATGCTTGTTATTCCTGCAAAATTAGCAAAATGCAAAAAAATAGTTTTGTAACTGCTGATGAATATTCTAATGCTAGTTTTGTAGCTTCAGATTTACCTTCTCAAGCAGAACATTGAAGTGATTCACAAGTTGTTTTACTTTCTGATAATGAAGAAAAAATTATAGAAATTTTAGTAGAAACATAAAAACAGTTAGCCCACCCTCTCCCTAGTAAGGAGTGGGGAAGAATTAATATTACAAGTAGAAAATTATAATTCATATATTCCAAAAATCATAAATGCATGAAGTGTATTTTTATGAAAATATTCTTGTGAATCGGCAGGGGATTATGCAAGTTGAACAAACCACACTTTGCCTACAAGCTGATATGCAAAATCTTATTCTGGAGTAGGTTTAGAAAGTTTTTGAAAATGGATAACTTTTCAAGAATTAAACCAAAATTGAATAAAATCTATATGAAAATCTGTTGAATTAATGGCAGAAGCAGAATGATTACAAGCTCATAAAAATACTATTAGTTTAAGAATTAAAAGTTTAGATAAATAAAAATATTAAAATATTTGAAATATAAATTAAATAAGTTATACTATTTGTACAATTTATACAATAAATAAAAAAATATGACTTATGCAGCATCTTATTTTAGATCAAATATATGAGAAATATTAGATAAAACTAAATATAATAGAGAATTTACAACTATTTGAAGGAGAGGTAAAAAAGAATTTTATATAATTTCTGCTAAATTATGGGAAGAAAAAAATATTTGAGAAAAATTTATAGATGAATATGAAACTGTTACAGATAATAAAATTGTAAATTTATTTAATAGTGTTAATGGTTGAAAATCTAGTTCTATAACTTTTTGATAAAATGAACTTTAAATTAAAAAATAAATATTACTTAAAAATTCCACATATTTTTTTAGATAAATTTTGAATAGATTTGAATAATCTAGAAGAATCTGTAAAAAATTATATATTGAATAATTTTACAAAATATAAAAATAGTTATGATATTAATTGAAATAAAATAGATGAAATATTAGGGATAGAAATTTAATTTTATAAAAAAATAACACTTAACCAAAAAAACTATGGATTTTCATAAATATGCTTCAATTTCTAATTTTGATTCAAAAAAAGAATTAGAATATATTAGGGAATTGGTTAAATGTTGAAAAATAGAAGATAAATTTGTTGTTCAGGAGAAAATTCATTGAGCAAACTTTTCTATTTGGTATGATTGAAAAGAAATAAAATATGCTAAAAGAACAGCTTTTTTAGATAAATATGATGATTTTTTTGAATATGAGTGGATGAAACAAAATAGGGAAAAAGAAATAAAAGAATTAGTTGAAAAAATTTGGAAAGAGCAAAAAGCAGAAAAAACAGTAATTTTATTTTGAGAATTATTTGGTGGATATTATCCAGATACTGAAAAAATTAAATGACTTAAAAATATTCAAGCAGGGCTTTGGTATACAAATATTTTAGATTTTATAGGTTTTGATATTTTCATAGATGATAAATTTTTAGAAATAAATACATCAAAATCTTATTTTGAAAAATCTTGATTAAAAAGTTTAACAAATTTATTTGAATGAAGTTTAGAAGATTCATTATTATATAGTGTAGAATTTGAAACAAAAATTCCAAAATTATATAATTTACCAGAAATAGAAAATAATTCTACAGAATGAATTGTAATAAGTCATATTTCAGAACATATAAAATTAAAAAAGAAAAATTTAAAATTTAAAGAAAGGTCTAAAAAAAATAAACCTAAAAAAACTCCAGATAAAATTTCACCAGAGTGAGAACAAGTTTGGGAAAAAATATCAGAATTTTTATGAGAAGATGTTTTACAAAATAGACTTGATAATGTGATAAGTAAAGAAACAAAAATAATTTTATGAAATAAATGAAAAGCAATGTGATTGCTTTCAAAAGATATAGTAGAAGAAATTTCTAAAGAATTTGAAGATTATAATATCTTAGATAAAAAAGATAAAAAAATAATTAATTGAGCAATTAATAAAGCTTGTGGGTTATTTGTTAGGGATTTAGGATAATATTAATTAAATAAAAAAATTATGTTAAAAGTATGAGGTTTTTCAGAGTTAAAACCAGAACAAAAAATTATTGAAGAACAGATTTTTGATATAGTTAAAAAAAATTATAGGCAATTTGGATATACTCCAATTGAAACTCCATGAGTTGAAAGAAATGAAGTATTAACAGCTAAAGGTTGATGAGAAGTTTGAAACCAAATTTTAGGTGTTTATGGTTTAGCCCAATGAGCAACTGACTTAAAAAAATATTCGTTGCATTTTGATTTAACAATTCCATTTGCAAGATATGTACTAGATTATAAAGCTGAATTAACTTTTCCATTTAAAAGAAGTCAAATTCAAAAAGTATGGAGATGAGAAAGGCAACAAAGAGGGAGAAGTAGAGAATTTTATCAAGCTGATATTGATGTTATTTGGGAAGAAAGTGAAACAAAAGATTATCTTTTTTATGACAGTGAAGTTATAAATATTTGATATAAAACTTATTTAGAAATTTTTGAAAAATTTAATCTAGATTTAAAAATTAAAATAAATATTAATAATAAAAAAATAATTTCTGGGTTTATTTGAGCTCTATGATTATGAGAAAAATTTACAGAAATTTCAATAGTTATTGATAATAAAGAAAAAATTAGTTCTGAAGAATTTGAGAAAAAATTAGGAGAAATTTGCTCATCCCCTTTATGAAAGGGGATTATAGGGGAATTTTGAAATGTTGTTAAAAAAATTATTAATTTTACTAGTTTTGAAGCAAATTATGAAAATATAGATGAAAT
The DNA here is from genome assembly GCA_030950465.1 of Candidatus Altimarinota bacterium. GTDB lineage: Bacteria > Patescibacteriota > Gracilibacteria > BD1-5 > UBA6164 > CALLPO01. Next base: position 3,254 of record JAUZRO010000045.1, read on the forward strand.
AATTCAACTGGTTAGCCCTCACTCAGTCTCTCCCAAAGGGAGAGAGGTAGCAACAGAAGAACTTGAAAAGTGAATTTTAGAACTAAAATCTGTTTTAAAAAATCTTTATTTAATGTGATTAAATAAAGAAGATATTATAATTAATTTAGGAATAATTAGAGGTTTAGATTATTATACAGGAACAATTTTTGAAACTTTTATAGAATGAGATAGAAAATTATGAAGTATTGCAAGTTGATGAAGATATGAAGATTTTACTAAGCATTTAGACAGAAAAACTAAATTTTCAGGAGTAGGATTTTCTATGTGAATTACAAGATTTGAAGATTATCTTTTTGAAAAATTAGATATGGAAAATAAGGCTAAAACAACAAGTGAATACCTGATCATAAATTTTGAACAGACTATTGAAGAAAGTTTAAAACTTTACAATAACTTGTCAAAAACAGGTAAAAAAGTAGAATTTTATCCAGAATCAGAAAAACTAAAAAAACAGTTTAGATATGCTGATAATAAAAATATAAAATACTGTATTTTGTTATGAGAATGAGAACTGGAAAAAAATATTTATACAATGAAGAATATGGAAACAGGGGAGAGTGAAGAGGTGAGTTTATAAAAAATAAATTATGAAAAAGTTTGAGAATAATATGGACTGATATGAAGAAATGGCTAAATTTATTTTAAATTCTTTTTGAAATATAGAACAATTTAAAATTAAAGATTCAGCTAATATTTCTGTCTTATTTTTAGCATGAGCACCCTGATCTTGAAAAACAGAATTTTTAGAAACAATATTTAAAGACTTCCATGAATCTTTTATAATTATAGATATTGATAAATATAGAACTTTATTTAAATGATATAACTGAAGTAACTCTGATGTTTATCAAAACTGATCAGTGAAAGTTGCTGACAAAATATTAAAATTTTGCTTCAAAAAGGATTTAAATTTTGTTTTTGATTGAACTTTTAGAAATTATAATAAAATTAAACAAAATTTTTGACAATGTAAAAAATATAATAGATTTTCCTTAATAACTTTAATTTTTCAAGAACCTAGATTATCATTTTATTATACTTTTTTAAGGAAAATAGAGAAAAAAAGGAATGTACCAATAGATGTATTTGTTGATTGATTTTATAGTTCAATAGAAAATGTTTTTAAAGCAATTGGTAATTTTGATAATACAGAGTTAATGATAGCCCATAAAGTTTATACACCTCTAAATACAGGAAAATGAATATTTAAAATAGATAATAAAACAGATAATATTTATAAATTTTGTGAAAAATATAGATTATTTTATAAAAAATGAAAATTTTTATATAGAGAAAAATTGATACTTGACATAAATATATATAATGATATACTTATAAAAGAAATTGTTTGAAACTGAACAACTTTATGAAAATTAAATATTTGGTTTTATAATATAATATCTAAATACTTTTAATTCTTAATCAAATAATTATGAATTTAAAACAAATAAAAAAAATTGCTGAAAAATGAGTTAAATGATCTTGAGAAAAACAACTTGAATTATTTATGAAAAATAAAAAAACATCTTCTATTTTTTTACAAACATTAAATGGATGTACTAAAAAATAAAATATAAATTCATAAAATATTTACAAAAATATTACTATTTTTAATTAATAACTTTATTTTATTAATGAATTATGTTACTATCAACCACTTTTCAAAAGTGGTATTTTTTTTGTAAATTTTCTTGAAAAATCTCTCGCAATTTTAAAAAAAATGGTTATACTAATAAAGTATAAGAAATTACTTAATTAAAGCAAATAAATGACTGAAAATAAA
>JAUZRO010000046.1 GCA_030950465.1 Candidatus Altimarinota bacterium
TTAAAAATCAACAAAAAAAGAGAAAAAAGTTTATTTAAAACTTTTCTTCTCTTTTTTATATGTTTTAATAGCATTATAATATAATTTATAGCTATTATTTTTTCTAGATTTTTCCTGCTATCACGAAAGGAGCCATTTTTAATTTATTAATATAAAAATATATATTAAATATTGTATTTTTATAAAAAAACAATATAATGATAAAAATATATAACTAATACTATATAAAAATGCAAAATATTACAATAAAAAGAGATGAATATTTTAAATTAAAAACAGAAAATATTATTTTGAAAGATATTTATGTCAAAAATAATTTAAAAAATTATATTTTATTAAACAGTTTATTAAAATTGTTAGCTATGACTAATAATTTACTTTCAGCAAAGGAAATAAAAGAGATACTAGAACATAATTGAATAAAATTTTCTCATATTACAATAATAGAATATCTTGATTATATATTAGAATCAGGATTAGTTAAAAAAGTTTTTAGATATGATTTAAAAACAGAGAATAAATCTACTTGAAAAGCTAAATATTTATTTTCTTCTTATAATGTTAGAAAAGCTATATTAAATAATAATATAGAAAAAAGCATAATAAATGAAAATATAGTATATAATGTATTAATAAAATTATGAGAAAAAGATATATATACTTGAAAAAACTGAACATATAATTTTGCTTTTTATACTAATAATATAATAGTAGATATAAGTAAAAATACAAAAAAACAAGAACTTAAAAAAGAAATAAATAAATTATTAAAAATTGAATGAAATCAAGAAAAGTATTTAATAGTTAATTCAATAAAAGATATATGAATTAGAACTAGTACATATTTACCATTAAAAATTATGGAGATAGAAGACTTTTTAAAAATATTAAAATAGCAAAGGGCTAAAGCCCTCTGTTGACAAATTAATAAAAATATTGAAATAAATTTTAAATAAAAAATTGTAATTAAATTGCAGTTTTGTATTTTTTTTATATAATTATTTTTAATTAAAAATAATTATATTTAATAAAATATTTATATAAATAATGTTCAATAAAATATTTAACATTTTTAAATGAAAAAAAACTAGATTTAGAGAAACTATAAAAAAAGAAAAAAGAAGATTTTATATGTTTGATAAAAGAAAATCTAGTACTTTTTTTAGTAAAAGAAAAAAAAATATATTTCAATTAAAAATAAATTATAATTTTAATAAAAAAAATATTTTATATATTTTATTATCTTGAATTTTAATTTCTATTATCTGAATTGTATATATTTTAAAATGATGATATTTTTCAATCCAAAATATAAATATTATAATTAATGATAAAATAACAGATGAAAATATTGCTTATAAATCATTAGATTTAATAAGATGAAAGTCTATTTTTTTAGAAAATAAATGAACTATTTATAAGAAACTTATGGATTATCAAAAAAATATAAATAATATAGAAGTAAATAGAGTACTTCCAAATATTTTAAATATCTATATAGATTCATATCCAATTATTATGGATATATATTATAATTCTAAATTATATTCACTAACTTCAAACTGAGTATTAATACCCTTTAAAGCTATTAATAAAGATAAAGAAAGAATTATTCTAAAAATTATTACAACTAAAGAAAATAAATATAAAATATTAAGTTATAAAAAGATTTTTGAAGATGAATTAATTAAACAAGTATATTTATTAATTAATTCATTTAAAGATAATATTTTAGAACACCCTATTGAAAAAATATTATTATATAAAGATGAAAATGAGTTACATATAGTAACAAAAAATAAGACAATTTTTATTTTTTATATTTCAGAAAATATAGAAAAACAAATAAAAAAATTAATTGTTTACTCTAAGGAAAAAGAAAAAAATTTAAAATTTATTTATGTAGATTTAAGAATTGAAGATAAGATATTTGTATGCCCTTATGAAAAGGAATATCAGTGTTTAAAAAACTATAAAAGAATATATAATAAAAAGCAATAAAAAGTTTGCTTTTTATTAAAAATTATATAAAATCTTCTTGCTTCTAAAATCTACCTTAAAGTATTTATGTGAACTAAATATAGTAGAGTTTTAACAAATTAATAATAAAAACAATATCATGGCTGCAATTAAAGGTTATATAAAATTACAAATCAATTGAGGACAAGCTAATCCAGCTCCTCCAGTAGGTCCAGCTCTTGGACAATATTGAGTACCTATTCAAGAATTTACAAAACAATTTAATGATAGAACTAAAGATAAAATGGGAGTTAAGCTTCCTGTTGTTATTACAGTTTTTGAAGATAGAACATTTACTTTTGTTGTAAAACAACCACCTATGTCTACTTTAATTATGCAAAAAGCTAATATTAAAAAAGGTTCAGGTGTACCTCAAAAAGATAAAGTTGCTCATTTAACTTTTGATCAAGTTAAAGAAGTTGCAGAATCAAAAATGCCAGATTTGAATGCTAAAGATTTAGCTTGAGCTATGAAAATTGCTCAATGAACAGCTAGACAATGTGGTGTTACTTCTGATATTGATGGAATGACTAAAAGTGAAGTTGCTGCTAAATTAGTGTAATTTTAAAAAATAAAAACCTCACCTAACCTCTCCTTATAGGAGAGGAATAAAATGAGTTTTTTTATGTTCCCATCGTCTAGTGGTTAGGACTCTGCCTTCTCAAGGCAGTAACCGGAGTTCAATTCTCCGTGGGAATACCAATTCAGAAATTAATAGATTTAATTATCTCAAACAGTTTACTATCCTTTATAGTAAGCTGTTTTTTGTTGTCTAAGATAAGTTTGCACTGTAAGGCTCTTATAATTTTTCACTTTTCTTGTTCATTTCAAGTTTTATAACTATCAGCTTAATTCAAACCCCAAGTGCAACTTTTGTTAAAAATCAATAGCTTTAACAAGGGTCTTTAGCTCCTTGCTTTTATTTTATGCTTGATAATTTATCTAAAAACATCTCCCAAAAATTTACTTTTAATCTAAAATATTCTTTTAATTCTATTTCTGAAAATTGAGAAAAAAACTTTCACTTTTTACAAAACCCTTTTTACAAAACCTAACCGGCTCCTTTCGTGATAGCAGGAAAAATCTAGAAAAAATAATAGCTATAAATTATATTATAATGCTATTAAAACATATAAAAAAGAGAAGAAAAGTTTTAAATAAACTTTTTTCTCTTTTTTTGTTGATTTTTAATGTAGA
>JAUZRO010000047.1 GCA_030950465.1 Candidatus Altimarinota bacterium
ATAATTTATGTAAAGTTGCAAAAAGAGTTTCACACTGATTTTCTTCAAAAGTTATGTATATCAAAAAATTAACTGCTAGATTTTGTTTGAAAAAACTTGAAATTTAGATGGTATTTTTCCTGCTATCACGAAAAGAGCCTAAAAAATTTGCAAAAAATAATTTATATAATACAATAATCTTAATCATATTTCTAACAATATGGGTAAAACACAAAAAAGAGAGAATTAGTACTTCTCTCTTTTTTCTTATTTCTTTTTTTCTGAACAAAACACACAGTCACATTGGACGGTACATTTTTTCTTTTTAGGTTCAGTCAAAGAAAATGTAAACAGATATCAACAATCTGTTTTCATAGATACATAATATCTAGTCATAGTTTCTAACAATTAGGGAGTAAAATACTTCCTTTTTATAAGATAAAACACTTTCTCATAAAAAGAAAGCTTTGCCATTATAAATAAAAAAGTATAAAGCAAATTTAATAACAATAAAACAGCATAGGGTGTATAATACATAATGTGCAATATCTATCAAAAAGAATAGAATCAATATATAAAAAATATTTCAAAATAATTATATTGAAGAGAAAATTGAAGTATTAGAAAAACAAAAAAAGTGAAAAATAATTTTGTAAAAAATTAAAAAAAAATATGCGCAGTAAAACAAGTGCCCTTGGGGTGAAAAAAATAATAGTATTAATAGTTATTGCAATATTTAGTTTTAGTTCAACTTTTGCTTATACTGATAAGGAATTGGAAAGTAAAAAAACTGCATATAAAAAAGTTATAAAAGTTAAAGTAGCTAATAAATTAGAAAATATTTCTGAAGAGACATTACAAAAAATATTAATTTTAATAGATCAATTTATTTTAAAATATAAAAATAAAAAAAATATTTCTGATTCTACAAAATTACAAAAAATTGCTATATTAAGTGCTTTTAAAGAAATAATATCAGAAAAATTAGAAGATGATTTTTGAGATATAAATAATATTTTTAAAGAAATAAATAAAAAAATAGAAGTAATAATGATTACTGATAAAAGGTGTTTATCTGAAAGTTGTAAGTTGGATTCTATTATGGCTCAATTAAAACAAATACCACAATTATCTAATCTTGAATTCAAAATATTAGATTATAATGAAGATGAGGCTAAAAGTATTATGAAAAAAAATTGAATAACATTATTACCAGCAGCTATTTTTTCAGATAATAATATTTCAGAACTAAAAAATTATTTAAAAGAAACTAATTCTTGAAAATATACTTTAGAATTATGAACAAGTTTTGATCCAACAGCTAAAATGAGTGAAAAAGGATTTAAAATTTTAGATAAAAAAGTTATAGAAAAAATTAAAAATAACAGTTATATTAAATGAAATAAAAATTCTGAAATATTATATTTAGAATATTCTGATATGGAATGTCCATATTGTGCAAAATTACATAATTCTTGAGTTTTAACAAGCTTAGAAAAAAAATACTGAACTAAAATTAGTTATTCTCTACAACATTTTCCATTAGGTTTTCATAAAAATGCACTTCCTGCTGCAGAGGTTTTAGAGTGTTTAGCTAAACAAAAATGAAGTGAATCATATTTTAAATTAGAACATATAATTTTTAAAAATAAAAATTCTCATTTAGACTTTATAATTGAGGAATCAGTTAAATTATGAGCAAATAAAAAAACATTAGAAAAATGTATTGAAAATAAAGAATTTTCTGAGAAAATAAACTCTCAACAACAATTTTGAACTAAAATGTTTTGAATAACTTGAACTCCTTGAAATGTTTTAATTAATACTAAAACTTGAGAATACTCTGTTATTAATTGAGCATACCCATTATCTAGTTTTGAAGATATTATAGATAAATTATTAAAATAAAAAAAGTTTCTATATTTATATAGAAACTTTTTTTTAACTCTATAATTTGCTAAAAAGTAAATATTTATTATAATAAAAGATATAATAAAATTAAAATTATAAAAAACAAAGAATTAAAATACTTATTAAAAAAGTTGATTGATGGAATAAAATGGAATATGTTTCTGTTATTCCTGTTTGGAAAACAACAAAATATTGACCACAATTATATTTAGATAATGACTCAGATTTTTAGATACAAAAAAGCTATCTAAATTAAAGATAGCTACTTTGTAAAGGTTTGCACCGAATCAATGTTATTCGAGAAGTATAGGACGAACCCAACAAACCTCTATAGCTATTATAGGAGTTTTATATTAATAAGTCAAATTATTTTATGAAGAAAGAAGATAAAAAAATAATCCTAGCTTTTGAAACGTCTTGTGATGATACAAGTATTGCAATTTTTGAAGATGATAAACTGTTATTTATGGATACTGCTAGTCAGATAAAAATCCATAATATTACTGGTGGAGTAGTTCCAGAAGTAGCAGCAAGAGAACACGCTAATGCTATTTTTTGAGTTTTGGAAAATGTTTTAACTGAAACTAATCTAAAATTAGAAAATATAGATTATATTTGAGTAACTACTAGCCCTTGACTATTACCAAGTTTATTAACTTGAACAACTGTGGCTTCAACTATCTCTACAGTTTTACAAATTCCTATAATTCCAATAAACCATATTCAGGCCCATGTTTTTTCTAATTTTTTGGAAAGAAAGGAGGAAGATATAAAATTTCCTTTAATTTGTTTAACAGTTTCAGGTGGGCATAATGATATTTATTCTATGAAAGATATTTGGGATTTAGAAAAAGTTGGTTCAACAACTGATGATTCTTCTGGTGAAGCTTTTGATAAAGTTGCAAAAATGATGTGACTTGAATATCCAGGTGGTCCAATAATTAGTAAATTAGCAGAATCCCACCCCCAACCCATCCCTTGTAAGGAGGGGAGTAAACCACTTTTTCCAAGAGTTTGGTTAGTAAAAAAAGAAGCTGATTTTTCTTTTTCTGGACTTAAAAGTGCAGTAAAAAGAGAAGTAGATAAAAGAACAAATAGATGAGAAAAAGAATTAACACTAGAAGATAAAATAGAAATAAGTTATGAATTTCAAGAAGCAGTTATAGAAGTTTTGGCTTATAAATTAGTTCAAGTTGCCCTTCAAAATTGAGTAAAAAATGTTATGTTAGCTTGAGGAGTAAGTGCAAATAATAGATTAAAAGAAGAAATTACTAGATTAGCTAAAAAAAATAATCTAGAATTTATTTTTCCAGTAAGTAATTTATATTGTATGGATAATGCTGCAATGGTATGAATTTTGACTTATTATAAAATAAAATATTGAGAGTTTGAAAAGAAAATTTGAGTTGTTAAATTGTAGAAAGAAAAACTTATGATAACTCAATCTTGAATTCTTTCTCTTCTACGAATAGAAAGAGGCAACACTGGACTAAGATTTTGAATTAATAAATTATAAATATTATGCGCAGTGCAACAAGTGCCCTTGGGGTAAAAAAAGAAAGAACATTTAAAGAAATATTAAAAAGATTTACAAATCCTTATTTAGAAAATAAAATAGTTACTATAAAATCATTAATTTTTTATAGTTTTTGGGCAATATTTCCTATTGTTCATATTTATTTTGCTCAAAGAATTGTAGAAAATATTGAAAATAAAGATAAAAATGCTTTTATTTTTACATTATCAATTTATATTTGAATATTGTGTTTTAATTATATCTCAATGTATTTAATTAAAAATTGGTCATATATTAGTAATATTGCTTCTTTTAGAAATACAATACATAATTTATATTTGAAAAATTTTATAACATTATCTAATACTGAAGTAGAAAAAGTAGGTACTTGAAAATTAATTTCAATTATTTGAACTTGAATGGACACTTGGGCAATATTATTAAATAGATTATTAGAGCATTTTTTAAAAATAGTTTGCACTTTAATTTTTACATTTATAATGATAGCAATTGTTAATATTTGGTTAGCAATAATTTTCCTTATATTATATGTAATTATGCATATTATTTGAGAATATTTTAATAAAAAGACAGTTATATTTAGGAGACTAAGGCAAAATGCTTGGAATGATTATACAGGTCATATTGTTAAAATGATTATGTCAAAATTTGAAATTTTACAAACTTGAAAGATTAAAAAAGAAATAGAGATAACTAATCAATATAATAGTAATATGTTAATGCATTCTCTTAATTTATCTACACCAAATTATTTTTTCTTTTATATTCCTTCAATATTTATAAATACTGTAAAAATTTTGATGTTTATATTTTTGGGTTTTTGAGTAATAAATTGAGAAGTTACAATAGCATTTTTTGTAGCAATGTTTTGAGTTTTAACTTTGATGAATCAAGTAATTATTAATTCAATGATTTTTTATTCAGATTTTACTAAAGACTTTACAAAAATTGAAAAAATGTGGGATTTTTTTGATGAAACTGATGATATAAAATGATATGAAAAGTGAAAAAAGTTTGAATATAAAAAATGAGATATTAAATTAGAAAAAATTAATTTTTGATATATAGAAAAAACTAAAATATTTGAAAATTTTGATTTAGAAATAAAATGATGAAAAATTACAGCTTTAGTAGGAAATAGTGGTAGTTGAAAAACAACTCTTGTAAAATTAATTTCTTGATACATAAAAGCAGATTCTTGAAGTATAGTTGTTGATGAACAAAAATTAGAAAATGTTAGTTTAAAAAGTTTTTATAAAAATATTTGATACTTAACTCAAGAACCAAGTGTGTTTGATTGAAGTATTTTAGATAATTTAATGTATTGAGCCCACCCCCAGCCCCTCCCTAGTAAGGAGGGGAGTAGAGATGTTTGGCAAAAACATCTTGATAATATAATAAAACAAGCAAAATGTGAATTTATTTATGACTTAGAAGATTGAATAAATACTGAAATGTGAGAAAAGTGAATTAGGTTAAGTTGAGGTCAAAGACAAAGATTAGCAATTGCTAAAATTTTCTTAAAAGATCCTAAAATAATAATTCTTGATGAACCAACTTCAGCTCTGGATAGTTTTTCAGAAGAACAAATCACAAAATCATTAAATAATTTATTTAAATGAAGAACAGTTATAATTATTGCTCATAGATTACAAACAGTTAAAAATGCTGATGAAATATTTGTTTTAGAGGATTGAAAAGTTTCAGAACAATAAAATCATAAAGAATTAGTTAATAAATGAGGTATTTATAAAAAAATGCTTGATTTGCAAAGTGGGTTTTAAAAATATTTATAATTTAAATAATAAAAAAATGAAAGAATTAATATGTGGTTTTTTATTATTATTTACAGTTTGATGTTCTTCTGAAGGAGATATTGAACAAGTAGATAATATCACAAATCCTATAGAACAAAATATGCTTGTTGTAAATGAGGAAAAAAAAGCAGAAGAAAAAAAATTATCTGATATTAAAATAGAAGAAGATAAAAAAAATGCTAAAATATTAGCAGACAAAAAAATAGAAGAAGAAAAAAAATTAGCTGAATTAAAAAGAATTGAAGAAGAGAAAAAAATCCTTCATATAAAAACTCCAGAATATGTACAAAGTCTTTATTTTACAGCTTATGCAATGTGATCAAAAGATAGATATAATAATCTATTAAGTATTTCTAAAAATACAGGTGTTAATTCTGTAACTATAGATGTAAAAACAGTAACAGGTTATACAAGTTTTGATTTTGATAATTCTAAATTTGGGAAAATTAAACCGGTTTCAGATTGAAGAATTACTGAAATTAAAGAAAAGATAAAAGAACTACATAAAAAATGAATTTATGTAGTGTGAAGAATTGTAGTTTTTAAAGATAATTTATTAACTTCAAAAAGACCTGATTTAGCATATAAATGGTCTTACAATAAAAATTTAGTTTGGAATGATTATTCATGAAATAAATATCTTGATGCAAGTGCTAAAGAAGTTTGGGATTATAATGCTGAACTTGCTAGTCAGGCTTATGAAATGTGATTTGATGAAATAAATTTTGATTATGTTAGATTTCCAAGTGATTGAAAAATTTCTAAAATTTATGCTCCATTTTCAAAAGATATTATAGCTAAATATTGAAATTTATGAAAGATTAAAGTATTAGATAATTTTTCTACATATTTTTCAAAAAAGTTAAGAGATAAACATCCAGAAATAATTTTATCAGCTGATGTTTTTGGACTAGTTACAAGATGAGATATGAACTGAATAGGGCAAAACTTAGAATCATTTTTACTTAACTTTGATTATGTTTGACCAATGACTTATCCTTCTCATTATTGAGCTTGAACTTTAGGTTTTTCAAATCCAGATAATCATCCATATGAAATAATTAAAATGTCTATACAAGAATCAAATGTTCAAATAAATAGATTAAATAAAGAAATTGAATTAGCTAAATTAGAGGATAGAAAAGTAAAACTTTCAAACTGATTAGAAGCAGGTATAAATACTTCAGAAGTGTGAAATATAGATAATTCACAAATTAGATTATGGTTACAAGGTTTTACTTGTACTCGGTGTAAATGAGCTACTCCATATAATTCTTACAAATTTAAAGAACAAACCAGAGCCCTTACAGATATGTGACTAAAATCTTTCTGGGTATGGAATTCAGGTTCAAGATATTATCAAAGTCGGTATAAATAAAAAAAAATAGTTTAAAACAAGTATTTGTTTTAAACTATTTTTTTTGAAAAGTTAATTTTTTAAGCTGCAATTTTTAATTTTTCATTATATTCATCAGGAATATCATCTTTATCTCAATTTTGTTTAAAAATTAAAATAGTAAAATCCATATTATTTTTATTTAAATTTAGTTTAAAATCTCAATATATTTTTGATAAATCATTATTATAGTTTTCTTTATCAAGTAGATTATAATTATATCAGCCTAATTCTAATCAATTTCATATATTTAATTGTTCTTTTCTTCAAGAAATATCTAAAAAAATTACTGAGTATCAATTTTTATAATTTAATCAGACTAATAGTTCTTTTACTTTATTTTGAAAATTAATATTTTCTTCAAAAGTATCATTATAAGTAAATTTATTAATTTTTTGAAAGTTTATATCTTCAAAAGATTCAATATTTTTTTGTATTTCACTTTGATAACTTGTAAAAAAATGACTTTGTTTAAATTCTTCAAATTTTTCTTTTTCATCGTCTGTTAAATTAAATATATCTTGAATTTTAGAATAAGCTAATTCATAATTTTCAAATAATTCAGAACAAATAATAAACCAATTATAAGTTCATATAGTATTTATTTTATCAAAAAACTTATTCTCATTTAAATTATATTTAAATCATAATAAAATAATATCAATTTTATCATCATCAAATTTTTTAAAATCTAATCAATAATAATATATCAAATTAGACAAAAGAGTTATATCTCATTTTTCTCATATAGCTTCTAATAATTCTTGACTATTTTTATAAAGTTTTACATAATCTCCTAATAATTCACTATCATTTAATCAATTCATTCAATTTACAAGTCATTCTAAAAATATATCAATATTAATATCAGAAGTATCTATTTCAAATTCATCTTTCAATAAAACAGCTTGAGGAATTCATCTACTTATCATAAAAATTAATGTATATTTCAAAAAACTTAAATCTAAATTTTTAGATTTTAACTCTTTAATATATTTAGAATTATCTATTAAATTTTCATAATTATATTTTAATAAATGAGCAATTTCATACATATATTCATTTACAAGAACATCATTAAATTCTTCTTTTGTATAAAAAGTTATTTTTGAAAAATCAATTAAATTAATATTTACTATATTATCTGTTAATGGTACTTGATTTAATTGCATAAGGCTAATAATTAATTATATATTACTTATTATATAATACTTTTGTTTTAAAATCAATAAAAATAAATGCAAAATATTTTATAATAAATTTTACTTAAATAGAAAAAGACCAAAATTAACTGAACTGCCCCCTAAAAAGTAGAGTGAATAAAAAAACACTCTACTTTTTTTAGTTTTTGAATATATTATTAATTAAAATTATTTTAGTTTTTATAAGTTTTCTTTCTTAATTGTTATTCACCTATTATTTTTATAATTTCTTTCTTTTCATTTAATCAATTTGTATAAAATATTTTTATTTTTTTATTATACATCAATTCAAAATTATTTATAGTAATACATTTTGTTTTATTAGGATATGTATTATATATTGTATCACATGTATTTTCAAAAATTTTATAAACAGATCAAGTATTATTTATAAAATTAAGTCATCAAGAGCCTCCTCTTTTAGAATACATAATATAAGTTCAGCTTTTTCATTGTTCTATTTTTGTTAAAGTATCTCAAAATTCTCAATTTAAAACTTTATTATTTTTTTCATCAAATATAAAAATATTTAGCCATTCATATCCTGTTTGAATAATTTTATAAAATCTATCATCAATTTTTTCTATTGAAATATCATTACCATAATATTCTTTTAAACATTCTTTTTGTTTTAATAATCATAAATTTTCCCATTTTTCTTGTCTATTTTCATTAGAAATATAAACATAATTTTTTAAAGCTTCACATTCATTTCAAAATAAAAAAGATTTTTCCACAGTATGGGACCAAGTTTTTAATACTTTTCACTTATAAATAAAATCTGTTTTATTTAAATTTTGTCTCAAAACAAGTCAATCTTTACTATTATAAAATTTAGTAAAAGAATTAATATCATTCTCTATATTTCATAAAACTTCATCATTCTCACACTTCAAATATCAAACAATTGTATATATCTTTTTCTGTTTTACTTTATCTAATTTATCTAAATATTTATCAGTTATATTTTCTATTTTTGTAAAATAGTTCTTTTTACTATTTTCATCTTTTTTAGATATTACATTAAATAAATTATCAATCTTTATTTTATAATCACTATAATTTTTAATTTCTTCATTTATAGAATTACAAGAGAATTCTTCTTCTATATTTAATAGAGAATTTAATTCATCAAATTCTCATGCATTTGCAGATGATATATTTAGTATTCATAATATTAATATACTAGGTATTAATATTTTCTTTCATATATTTTTTAACATATTTTATATATTATTAATTAAAATTATTTTAGTTTTTATAAGTTTTCTTTCTTAAAAAGATATTAATAGTTTTTTAAAAAAAATAAAGAAGTAAATTTATTTACTTCTTACACGATTCATACATTGGAATAAATAAAAAATCAATAGTTAATAAAAT